>PLGM01000378.1 GCA_003139795.1 Acidobacteriaceae bacterium
AACCGAAGGGTTGTAGGTTCGAGTCCTACCTGAGGAGCCAAAGAATGTCCGCTCCCATCCTGTACCGTAATAAATACCAAATAAAATCAACAAGTTACAGAAACGGTTGTCCGGTACCGTCCGCTCCCGTATGCCTGAATCCGTGTAGAATGTAGGTACAATGTGTAGGTATCTTCATTTGAATGCAGGTACGGCGATATGGCAGGAGCCAAACTCACAGATACACAAGTCTCAAAAACCAAGGGCAAAGACAAACCATACAAGCTATCCGATGGCGGCGGCCTTTTCCTCTACGTCACACCGGCTGGAGGGAAATTCTGGCGCTGGCAATATCGCTTCCAGGGGAAGCCGCAATTACTGTCTGTAGGCGAGTACCCCCTAATGAGTTTGAAGGAGTCCCGCATCGAGCACCAGCGGTGGCAGGGGGTGGTGCCGGAAGTGGGATCGCTCACCCTGCATCGCTTCCGCCGAACGTACATCACAATGCTCCTACGGAGCGGCCTGGACCTTGCCACCGTACAACGATACGCGGGACACTCTGATCTTGCGTCCACCATGCGCTATTTACGACCGGAGTCGGCGGTTGAGACCCAGGACCGGATTAGTGCCATCGTGTGGGAGTAGTCAAACTGCACAGAATGCATACGCATGCTCAGTAGTAAGCGGCTCTTGATGCTGCCGTCCAGGGCGTCCCCGTGCTACCTGTGGTGATGTTTACCGAAAAGTAACTGACGGATAGCCGACCATCCGTCCGGAACCCGCAAGAGGAGGCCGCGTCGGGCCTGGAATCGTGACTCGGGCGTCCGTTGAGTGCGGCTCCAAAGAGACTCTCCCCGAGGTGGCGCAGCATGTGCTTTCGTCAGGCCCGCGCCAGGAGAGAGACCGAGTTCTGGGAGTTTTGTGGCCACGCTGCGCAGGGCCAAGATCTCCCGCTGTGGTATCCTGCGGCCGGGTAAATCGCCCTGCCGACCTTGCGGGGCCACGTCTGTGTGCGTGCAAGGAGGACATTTTGCATGAAGATCGAGGAGATGGCAGTTGATGCGACTGGCGGCCCGGATCAAAGGTACTGGTATCGAGTGGGCAGCATTGCCGCAATCGTCCTGGGCATCGGATACATCATTATCTTTCCGCTGTACGCCCGTGTCGGAGCTCCGCCGAGCGGTGGCGAGGCCTGGTTCAATTACCTTCCCGGAAAAGCGGCACTTTGGTGGGCGATTCTCGCTCTCTCAGTCTTCACTGACTTTCTTTACGTGCCCCTCGCATTGGCCCTATACATGGCTCTGAAAAAGATCAACAGAAACGCGATGCTTCTGGCGACCGCGTTCATTGGTTTGTTTGTCGTCTTGGACTTGGCAGTCACTTGGTCGCACTACGCGTCAATCCTCGTCCTCTACAGCAAGTACTCTACGGCTACGTCTGATCTTCAGCGGGCGGGCTACGTCGCTGCTGCCAACTATGGGTCCGCTGTGCTGACGTCGCCTCTCGAAGTAGTGTATGCGATCGTAACCCTCTCGTTCGGAATCCTGGTGACGGGTGCCGTCATGCTGAGGGGAGTTTTTGATAAAATCACGGCCTTTTTGGCGTTGGCCACAGGCGTTCTTGGGATCGCTGCGCTAACCGGGCTCAGTCTTGCCATCATTGGGAACGCCCTCTTTGCCACGGTCTGGCTTTTTTTCGTTGGCTACAGGCTTTACCGGCTCGCTCAGAATTGACCCAGATGCAGTCCCGAACCGGCCATCCGGACAGAACTCGGTTTTCGGCGGCTACCGGGAGTCGCCACCAGGCAAAAAGCAGGGTTAGCGACGGATAGGCGACAAGCGTCTCGGAACCCTGAAGAAAACAACGACGGACTTCTTCCCTGATTGAATCCGATGTTCTCATCAAGCGGCAAGCGAGGCGCACAGGGCTGGGCGAAACGAATTCTCTGTGAGGGCACGGAGTTAAGATGTAGAATTCCGACTTGCAAAGCAGATGGTCTACCGAGGGACCTCAGCATGACTAACGAAGAGCGCAAGCGCGAAAAAGCTGTCAAGAAGATTGAAACTGCCGTCAGGAAGGCCTTGGGCAAGGGAGTCAGCAAAAAAGCAATTGAAGACACCGTAGGGCAGGCGATCGTTGAGGCTACGGAGAAAGTTGCGGCGAAGAAAGCGGCCGTTAACAGAACACTGGCCAAGGAAGCTCCCGCGAAGAAGGCGGTTGCCTGGAAAGCTCCCGCAAAGAAGGCGGTTCCCAAGGAAGCTCCCGCGAAGAAGGCTGTCGCCAAGAAAGCTCCCGCGAAGAAGGCGGTGGCCAAGAAAGCTCCCGCGAAGAAGGCGGTGGCCAAGAAAGCTCCCGCGAAGAAGGCCGTCGCCAAGAAAGCTCCCGCGAAGAAGGCTGTCGCCAAGGAAGCTCCTGCGGAGGAGCCGGTTGCCAAGGAAGCTCCCGCGGAGGAGGCGGTCGTCGAGACGATTTGAGCATTGGATTCCTGGACTCTTGCCGTTCCCTGATGAGGCGTTGATTCCGGTCGAACCAGGCGTTCAATTCGGACGCACAAACGCTGTTACGGAACTGGCTTCTTCCGGACGGCATGACAATTGAAGAAACGGAAACGATTGTTTCGCACCCGGGATGGAAGCCAAGCGTCCGGCCTATGGTAGCGGAACTCCATCTGTTTGCAGGTGACGCCTGTATCACCGCCCAACCGGCAGTTACTGTTCGAGTATTGACGAACTTCAAACTGACGGTTTGCCGACCATTCTCCCGGAACTCGCAATTCTCACCCGCGTCGGACCTGAATGAGCGACTCGGTCTGTTAACCGGCCAATCTCTGCC
>PLGM01000345.1 GCA_003139795.1 Acidobacteriaceae bacterium
ACCTACAATCCGGACTGGGCAGTTCTGGTAGAGAAGGGCGGGGTGGAGCGGCTGTATTTCGTTGTCGAAACAAAGAGCAGCCTCTTCACCGACGATCTACGTGATAAGGAAAGTGCCAAGATCGAATGCGGGAAGGCGCACTTCAATGCGCTCGCCGTGGGCGAGAACCCCGCCCAATTCGTCACTGCCCGGAACATCGACGATCTGATGGCACAGGTTTAGGGTTCAGACCCCAACGCCGGCAACCGCACCTTCGCTCTCGACATTTACCAACGTTGCGAACTCCACGATGACGCGCCCATCTGAACACCCTCCCCAAAAAAGTGTTAACGCCCCTTCGCTCCTTTCGAACCAATCAACGTAAGCGTCCGGTTTTCCCCTCTGGCATCTTCATCGGTCTGGGTCTGACGATGTGGTCATGCATCAGGCAGAGGGAACTTCGCATCGCGTTCGCCGATTTCGTTCGGTTGCAGAGAAGCGGCAGATCGTAAATCAGACGTTGGAGCCGGGCGCGAGCGTGGCGCTGGTGGCACGTGCTCACGGACTAAATGCGAACCAGGTGTTCAAGTGGCGCCGTGCTTTCGAGCGCGGTGAGTTGGTTGATTCCACAGCCGCGTGCACAGCTTTGCTTCCGGTCACAGTGGCCGCTTCGAGTGAGGCGGAGACACGGGAGCCTATTAACCAGCAACAGCCTGCGACGTCCGGTTCGATCCACATCGAGTTTCCGGGACGGGCGATGATCAGCGTTGAGCACGGTGCTGATGCGGCGTTGCTGCGTTCGATCCTTGAGAGTCTGCGCAAGTGATTGAACTTCGGACCGGGACGAAGATCTGGCTTGCAGCCGGCGTGACCGACTTACGTCGTGGTTTCGACGGTCTGAGCGCACAGGTGCAGACAGTTCTCAACGAGCAGCCGTTCTCCGGTCACGTCTTCGTTTTCAGAGGACGCCGTGGCGACATCGTGAAGGTTCTTTGGTTCGATGGTGACGGGCTGTGTCTATTTTCCAAGCGTCTTGAGCGAGGAAGATTCATCTGGCCGCAGGCTACAGAAGGGACTGTTTGTCTGACGCGTGCGCAGTTGTCGATGCTGTTGGAAGGCATCGACTGGCGCCGGCCGCAGAGGACCTGGACGCCGGAGATTGCGGTGTAAGTAATAAGTCATATTCCCCTGTATTCATGCGTGTTTTGTGGATGATTTCCACCTTGTTTCGTGGCATACTGCCATCATGATTCCTGCTTCCTTGCCGGACCTCGATGCGCTCGATGTTGAAGCGCTGAAGGCACTGGTGATCGCCAAGCACAGTGAGTTGCTTGAACAGCATAAGTCGAACACGCATGAGATCGAACATCTGAAGCTGGTCATCGAAAAGTATCGGCGTATGATCTTCGGCCGCAAGAGCGAGAAGCTGACCGGAGAACTGGAACAGCTTGAGTTCAGGCTTGAAGAACTGGAGACTGCTCAAGCTGCCGAAGAAGCTGCACAGGCCGCAACCGAAGCAGCGCAACCTCCCACCACTCAGACTGACTCGAAGCGTCGTTCGCGCCCTGCACGCAAGCCCCTTCCTGAAGATCTTCCGCGTGAAGTGGTCACCCATCTTCCCGCGCACAGCTGCTGCCCCGATTGCGGCGGTGCGCTGCGCCAGTTCGGCGAAGACGTTTCCGAACAGCTGGAACGGATTCCCGCGAGCTTCAAGGTAATTCGTCATGTGCGACCGAAGTTTGCGTGCGCAGGTTGCGAGAGCGTCGTCGAGGCGCCCGCTCCGGCACGGCCCATCGACCGCGGACTGCCTGGTCCGAGCCTGCTGGCCCACGTGCTGGTTTCGAAGTACGCTGACCACCTCCCGCTTTATCGTCAGTCTCAGATCTATGTTCGCGAAGGTGTCGATCTTGATCGTTCAACACTGGCCGGCTGGGTGGGCGCGGCCAGCGAGTTATTAACTCCCCTGGTCGATGAGATCAAGAAGCATGTTCTGGCAGCAGCGAAGATCCACGCAGACGACACGCCGGTTCCAGTGCTCGCTCCCGGCAACGGCAAGACCAAGACCGGCAGGCTGTGGACCTATGTGCGCGACGATCGGCCTGCAGGTGTTTCAACCGCTCCAGCCGTATGGTTCGCGTACTCGGAAGATCGCAAGGGCGAACACCCGCGACGACATCTGAAGAATTTCAAGGGCGCGTTGCAGGCCGACGCATACTCCGGCTTTCATCATCTCTACGGCGACGGCGTCATCTACGAAGTTGCGTGCTGGGCTCACACCCGGCGCAAGTTCCATGACATCCATGTGGCCCACGCATCGCCAACGACTACCGAGGCCCTGGCACGTATCGGAGCCCTGTATGGCATCGAGGAGCAGATCCGCGGAAAGCCGGCAGAACTTCGCTGCTCCGTCCGTCAGACCCGTTCCAAGCCACTGCTCGATGAGTTGCGCCAGTGGATGGACAAGACGCTTCGCTCGCTCTCAACCAAGAGCGAGACCGCCGGCGCAATCCGCTACGCGCTCTCACACTGGCGTGCGCTGACACGCTACGTGGATGATGGGCTTTTGGAAATCGATAACAACTCGGCCGAGCGGGCGCTGCGAGCTGTTGCCATCGGACGCAAGAATTACCTCTTCATGGGAGCTGATTCCGGCGGCCAACGCGCTGCATCGCTCTATAGCCTTATCGGAACAGCCAAGCTGAACGGCCTCGATCCCGCCTTCTACCTGCGCACGATCCTGGCAACGATCGCCGAGCATCCAATCAACCGAATCGAAGAACTCCTGCCCTGGAACATCGCCGCCTCGCTCCAGGCCCATTCTTCCCAAGCCGCTTAGACCCACTCATCAGGTGTCCGCTTAAAAACAAGCGGACACTTGTTGGACACTCTCTTCAAGTCAAGATGGGAACTTCGAACGCTTACCAATCAACAGTTCACACGGTCTGAAAAAGCAACGTGATGAGCGGCAAGATGATGTTTGGGGCGAACAACCGTCCCAGCGCATAAAGCATCTCTTCTTGGCATCTTATGATGCAGCACGCGCCAACTGTGATCTAGCTCACGGGCATGAATGTGATGTCCCCTTTTCTCGCGCGCTGATTTGCTCTGCCGCTTCAATTAGCGTAATCGCACGATATTTTCTTTTGTTTTTGCAGAAAACCGTGCGGAATCGTGAGTCCTAGAGCGGTTATCTGTCATTCCGCAATGCTTGCCACGTTGTCGTTCTTGATACATTATGCGCGTTAGCTTCTATTTACAGCTACTACAGCATAAATGTAGGTGCGAACGGGAGCCACGAAGAAACTAAAGTTTTTGCAAATTTGAGCAGACGAGCCAGCACACCAGTAACAAAGATGCAGAACTAGGGTCTAACGGAATGAACCGGCGATGTCTTGTT
>PLGM01000143.1 GCA_003139795.1 Acidobacteriaceae bacterium
CCTCCAGCGTTCCCATCCTGCAGTTGGGACTCTCCGGCCAGGGCCTCAACGAGCAACAGTTGAACGACCTGGGCCAGAACAACATCCGCGTCCAGTTGGCCACCGTCGAGGGCGCGTATACGCCATTCCCTTATGGCGGCAAGCAGCGCCAGATACAGGTAGACCTGGACCTGCACGCGCTGCAGGCCAAGGGGCTTTCGCCCGTCGATGTGGTCAACGCCATCTCCGCGCAGAACCTCATCGCGCCCTCCGGCACCATGAAGATCGACCGCTATGAATACGCGGTCGAAACCAACTCCGCCCCATCGGCCGTCAACGACCTGAACGATCTGCCCATCAAAGCGGTGAACGGCGCCGTCATCTACATCCGCGACGTGGCCCATGTGCGCGACGGCAATCCTCCCCAGACCAACATCGTGCGCGTAGACGGCAGTCGCGGCGTTCTGATGAACGTGATGAAGATCGGTTCGGCCTCCACGCTGGACATCATCGCCGGCGTGCGCGCCAAGCTGGAGAGCATCAAGGGCCAGTTGCCGCCGCAACTGCAGATCAACGCCCTCTCCGACCAGTCGATCTTTGTGCGCGGGGCCATCGACGGCGTGGTCCGAGAGGCCATCGTGGCCGCCTGCCTGACGGCCATCATGATCCTGGTGTTTCTGGGCAGTTGGCGCTCGACCATCATCATTGCGATTTCGATTCCGCTCTCGATTCTCTGCTCGCTCAGCGTGCTCGCCATGCTGAACGAGACCGTCAACATCATGACCCTGGGCGGGTTCGCGCTGGCCGTCGGAATTCTGGTCGACGACGCCACCGTCGCCATCGAAAACATCAATCGCAATCTTGAGACGGGCAAGGAACTTGAGCAATCGATTCTCGACGGCTCGGCGCAGATTGCCGTTCCCGCCTTCGTTTCCACCATTGCCATCTGCATTGTTTTTGTGCCCATGTTTTTTTTGAGCGGGGTGGCGAAGTACCTTTTCGTGCCCATGGCCGAGGCGGTGGTATTTGCGATGCTGGCCAGCTACCTGCTGAGCCGGACGCTGGTGCCGACGATGGCGAAGTACCTGCTGCAGGAGCACGACGATGCGCAGACCGCCAGGAAACAGGCCAGCCGCAACCCCCTGGTGCAATTTCAACGAGGCTTTGAGTCAGGCTTTGCGAAAATGCGGTTCGGCTACTTGCGGCTGCTCACGTTGTGCGTGGACCATGCGGTTGTGTTTCTGATTCTGTTCATGGTGTTTGCGCTGGGTTCGGTGGGACTTCTCACCACGTCGCTGGGGCAGGATTTCTTTCCTTCGGTGGACTCCGGGCAGTTCAAGATCCATGTGCGCGCCCGGACCGGCATGCGCATCGAGGAGACGGCCGCGCTCTGCGACCATATCGACTCGACCATCCGCGAGCAGATTCCGGCCAAAGAGGTGGTTACGATTGTGGATAACATCGGGCTGCCTTACTCGGGCTTGAACCTGTCGTACTCGACCTCTGCGCCCATCGGGCCGGCCGACGCGGACATCCAGGTGCAGTTGAGCAAGGACCACCATCCGACGGCGGCCTACGTCGAGCGCTTGCGCACGGTGCTCGCCCGCCGCTACCCCGGCGTCACGTTCTATGTTCTGCCGGTGGACATCGTGACGCAGATTCTCAATTTTGGTCTTTCGGCGCCGATCGATATCCAGATTGTAGGTCCCGACCTTTACGGCAACCGGGCGCTCGCCGAGCGGATGCTCGATGAGGTGCGCTATGTTTCGGGCGCCGCCGATGTGCGCATTCAGCAGCCGTTCAACTACCCAAAGATGACGGTGGACGTGGACCGCACGCGCGCCCAGACGATCGGCCTGACGCAGAAAGATGTGGCCAGCAGCCTTCTGGTGGCCTTGAGCGGCAGCTTCCAAACCAGCCCCAGCTTCTATCTCGACCCCAAGACCGGCATAACGTACAACGTCGCTATCCAGGCGCCGCAGTACGGGGTGGATTCGCTGGCCGCATTGGAGAGCCTTCCGGTGACGGGGGCGGGGCAGATGCAGCGGGCCGGCGGCGCGGCCTCGACCGGCGCGCCGGGCGCTCAGCCGCCGGTCGCGGTGCTGGGCAACCTGGCAACCATCACGCCGGGAGCCGAACTGGGCACGGTGAGCCACTACGATGTCCAGCCGGTGATCGACATCTACGCCAACGTGGATGGAACCGACCTTGGGACCGTGACCAGGTCGGTGGAGGAGATTGTCGATCGCCATGAAAAGAACGGCGATCTGCCGCGGGGCTCGCACTTTGACCTGCGCGGCCAGAGCGAGACGATGAAGCGATCCTACGCGGGCCTGCTGGGCGGACTGGCATTTTCCATTCTGCTGGTGTACCTGCTGATCGTGGTGAACTTCCAGTCCTGGCTTGATCCGTTTCTGATCATCTCGGGACTGCCGGCGGCGTTGGCGGGGATTGTCTGGTTTCTGTTTCTCACCGGCACGCGGCTGAGCGTGCCCGCGCTTACCGGCGCCATCATGTGCATGGGCGTGGCCACGGCCAATTCCATCCTGGTGGTGAGTTTTGCTCGCGAGCAGTTGGATATCCTGGTGGGCGATGCGCGCCGGGCGGCGCTGAATGCAGGCTTTGTCCGCTTGCGGCCGGTGATCATGACCGCCCTGGCGATGATTATCGGCATGGTGCCCATGGCGCTGGGCCTGGGCGACGGCGGCGAGCAGAACGCGCCGCTGGGCCGAGCTGTGATCGGCGGGCTGCTGCTGGCTACGGTGGCCACGCTGTTTTTTGTGCCCGCGTTCTTCTCTGTCGTCCACGGCTGGCTGGAAGGCCGGCGCAGGGCGGCGCGGGGCGCGGCACGGGCCGGAATGATTGACGAGTTTGACCAGCTTTCGGAGTAGCTTTTCTATGACCAACGAACCCCAACCGAACACGCAACAGGCCCCACAGGGCGGCCATGGCGATGAAGCCGCGCCGGAACAGAAGCCGATCTCTCCGCGCAAGGCGCTGGTGGGCGTAGCCCTGCTGCTCATCGTGGCTCTGGTGCTGGCGGGCCTCGGCATTTTGAGCCGCAGGTCGGCCAACACCGCGCTGGCCGAGCGCACAACTGAGCTGGCGGCTCCGACGGTGATTGCCGCGACCCCAAAGCAAGGGTCGCCGGTGGACAGCTTTGTGCTGCCGGGCAATGTGACCGCGCTGACCGACTCGCCGATCTATGCGCGGACTTCAGGGTATTTGACACGGTGGTACTTCGACATTGGCGCCAGGGTGAAGAAGGGCGCGCTGCTGGCCGAGATCGCCACTCCCGAGTTGGACCAGCAACTGTCCCAGGCCGAGAGCGACCTGGTCACCGCCCAGGCCACCGCTAACAACGCGCGCATCCAGGCCGAGCGCTACCAAGGGCTGGTGAAGACGGACGCGGTCTCGCGCCAGGACACGGACACGTTTGTGAACCAGGCGGCGGCCACGGCGGCGGCGGTCAAATCCGCCGAGGCCAACGTGCAGCGGCTGCGCGAGCTGCAATCGTACGAGAAGGTGTACGCGCCGTTTGACGGAGTGGTCACCGCCCGCAACATCGATACCGGCCAGTTGATCAACGAGGGCGCGGCCAACGAACTCTTTCACCTGCAGGCCATCCAGACGCTGCGCGTTTACGCCAACCTGCCGCAGATCTACTCCGGGAATGTGAAGCGCGGGGCGAAGATCGACCTGACCTTTGCCGAACACGCGGGGAAGACCTACCAGGGGACGCTGGTGCGGACGGCGGACGCGATCGATCCGGCGAGCCGCACGCTGCTGGTGGAGATCGACGTGGACAACCGCGCCGGCGAGCTGTTGCCGGGCTCGCTGGCCCAGGTGCACTTCAAGGCGCCGGCCGCGGGTCCAACGTTCATTGTGCCGGTGGCGGCGCTGATCTTCCGCAGGGAGGGGCTGCGCGTGGGCACCGTGGTAAACGGGAACGTGGCGCATCTGGTTCGGGTGGTGATCGGGGAGGACGATGGCGCCAGTGTGCAGATCATTACCGGGCTCAGCGCCGGCGACCGGGTGATCCAGGACCCGCCGGACTCGCTCATCGAAGGCGAGAAGGTGAATGTGGAGAGTCCCGGCAAACAAGCCGATGCGGGAGGCAAGTAGCGATGGGGGCGCTCAAGCTCGAATTCGGCAGGCGGCATGCGGGCTGGGTCCGCTGCGGCGGATTTGCCGCCCTGCTGGCTCTCGAGTTGCTGGCCGGTTGCAAGCCGGTGGGGCCGAACTACAATCGTCCCGGCTACGAAGCGCCCCCGGTCTACAAGGAGACGGGCGCATCTACGGTGCAAGTTCCGCTGGCGCCGCCGCCCAATCCGGCCGGCGGGGGCTGGCATCCGGCCACGCCGTCGGACGGAATGCTGCGGGGGAAATGGTGGGAAATCTACCAGGATTCGCAACTGAACCAGCTTGAAGAGCGCATCGAGACGTATAACCCAGGGGTGCGCCAGGCGTTGGAGACCTATCTGGCCGCCCAGGACCAAGCAAAAGCGGCCAGGTCTGCGCTTTATCCCACGCTGTCGGCCGGGCCTTCCGTCTCGCGCAACACCATTTCGGCGAACGGTCCCTCCTTCTCGGCGGGCAAAGCCACCGAATACACCGATCTGCTGGTCAGCGGCCAGGCAAGCTGGGAGCCGGACTTCTGGGGACGGATCCGGCGCACCGTGGAGGCGGCCCACGAAAACGCCCAGGCCAGCGCCGCCGATATGGCCAACGTGGACTTGAGCCTTCATGCGGAGATGGCCGCGGACTACTTTCAATTGCGCGGGCTGGATGCGGAGATCAAGCTGCTGAAGGAGACGGTAGCCGACCTGGAGCGGCAACTCGACCTGACCGGGCGGCGGCTCAAGGGCGGAGTGGGCACCGAGGTGGACGTGGCCCAGGCCAGGACGCAACTGGAAACCGTGCGGGCGCAACTGGTGGACGTGGGCGTGGCGCGGGCTCAGTACGAGCACGCGGTGGGCACCATTGCGAATTACAGATTGCCGGAGTTCAGCATTCCGTTTTCGCCGCTGGATCTGGCGCTTCCGAAGATTCCGGTGGGCGTGCCTTCGCAACTGCTGGAGCGGCGGCCGGACATTGCCGCCGCCGAGCGCCGCACCGCCGCGGCCAACGAGCGAATCGGCATTGCCGTGAGTGCGTTCTATCCCACCATCAGCCTCACCGGGCAGGGCGGATTTGAGAGCCTGCACGCCGGGACGTGGATTCAGGGGCCGAGCGCGCTTTGGTCGCTGGGGGCGCAGGCAACCGAACTGCTGTTCGACGCCGGCCAGCGCCACGCATTGACCGACGAAGCTCGCCAGGCCTACGAGGCCCAGGCCGCCGGCTACCGGAACGCCGTTTTTCAGGCCTTCAACGACGTGGAGGACCAGCTCTCGGGGCTGAGGATTCTGGAGCAGGAGTCGGGCGTAGAGCAGAAGGCGGTGGAGTCGGCGCAGCACTCCTTTGAAATTTCCAATCAGCGCTACAACGGCGGAGTGACCAGCTACCTGGAGGTGCTGACGGCCGAGGCCACGCTGATCCAGAACCAGCGCACGGCGATCGACCTCCAGACGCGCCAGTTTGTGGACAGCGTGGGGCTGGTGCGGTCGCTGGGCGGCGGCTGGGATACTAGCCAGTTACCGAAATGAGAGAAGCACGGAACAGGGAACAGTTGGACCTGCTGTGATCCTGGCTTTTGCCGTCGCACTCGACACCAGGTCTGTGGTATCCCACTCTTATGCTCGTCCGAAGTGAAGAATCTGAAGATTGCGCCGCCGTCCGTTTGGTCAATGAACAGGCGTTTGGACGGCGGGACGAAGCCGATTTGGTCGATCGTTTGCGCAATCAAGGAGCCGTGCTCGCTTCGTTTGTCGCCGAGATTGAGGGGCGGATCGCCGGGCACATCCTTTTCAGCCGAATGTCGATTGAAACAGCCGACAAGTCTGTTCCGGCGGTGGCCCTGGCTCCTCTGGCGGTCATACCGGAATTGCAGCGCCATGGTATAGGCGGAAAGTTGATCGCGCACGGCCTCGATTGGTTGCGCGGGGGAGCCGAGCAGGTTGTTATCGTTCTCGGCCACCCGGAATATTTTCCGCGCTTTGGTTTCTCAACCGATAAGGCGCGCTTTCTCGAAAGCCCTTTCAATCCCGAGGCTTTCATGGCGCTTGAGCTGAAGCCCGGCGCGCTCGAAAACGTCCGCGGCAAGGTCAGATACCCCGATGCTTTCAGGCTTTGAGAAAGGGGCACAGTGGCCGGCGCGCCCCTTGCGCTACTGTTTGACCGCAATCTTGGCGGGGGTGGGTGTAGGCCGCTTCGGGGACGGTGGTGAGCGGCAATGCGGGGCCTTCATAGAACAACTGGGGCGAGCCCTGGCTGACGGAGTGCAGGCCTTCCAGATGAAATGTGTGCTTGCCAGCGCGGAGGTCTAACGAGCCGCGGTTGTTGCGCATGGCGTTGCCGCGAGAGCCGCAGACCAGGGCGAAGGGCGGGCCGGTTTTGGCTACTTCCATGCCGTCGACGACCAGGCGGGCGCCGTCGCGGTGGATCAGATGGAAGGTGTAGCCGCCGTCGGCGGGAATGTCGATGAGGCCGTCCCAGGCGGCGGCGGGAAGGTTGGGCGACTGGCCGTTGAAGACCGCGTGCCGGGCGGTGAGGTCGGGCAACTCGGTCCAACTGCCGGGGGAGATCGGCCAGGTGAGGCCGGGTAGGGTGGGAACAACCGCATCCACGGGGTCGTGCCATTTGGCTACGGCGACGACGCCTTGCGCGGCCCAGTCCTGGGCGCCGTCCGCACCCCAGAAGCCGAGCAGTCCGAAGGTCTGGCCGCAGGCGCCGATGCCGGCGTGGGCGGCAACTGGAAGCGCGAGAATGGCCACGAAAAGCGGACGAAAGCCCGGTAAGAAGTGAAACCCCGGCGAGAGAGTGGGAACGAAACCGCTTTAGCACCGGGGCGTAAAGTGAGGTCTAAATGTAATACTGTTCACTTAACTATC
>PLGM01000119.1 GCA_003139795.1 Acidobacteriaceae bacterium
CCGGTGCTTCCGGTGCTCACCACTCCCGCGCCGGGCAGTGTGCTGTCAGGTTCCAGCGTGGCCTTCACGTGGACGGCCGGGGCCGGGCCCGTGGCGTATCAACTCTACTTGGGCACCGCCGGAGTGGGCTCGCACAACCTGTATGCCTCGGGTGCAACGACGGCCACCACTGAGACCGTCAGCGATCTGCCGACCACCGGGGTGACCGTGTACGCCCGGTTCTGGTGGAAAATCGACGAGGTGTGGCAGTCTGCCGACTACACCTACACGGCACAGTAGCGAACCCCAAGCCCTGGCGCCGCGCTGAGCGCGCGCGGCGTGAGGGCCTGGACGCTTCGCTCAGGGTGTTGGACGGGGGTTGGATCTACGTCATGGCTGCCAGCACGGCGTCGGCGAATTGGGTGGTTCCGGCCGTGCCGCCTACATCGCGGGTGAGGGTCTTGCGCTCGGCATAGACCGCTTCCAGGGCCTTCTGCACCTGGTCTGCCGCGGCCTCTTCGTCCAGGTGGCGGAGCATGAGGACGGCGGACTGCAAGAGGGCGGTGGGGTTGGCCACATCCTTGCCGGCAATGTCGGGTGCGGAACCGTGCACGGCCTCGAAGATGGCGCACTCGAGGCCGAGGTTGGCGCCGGGGACCAGGCCGAGACCGCCGACAAGGCCGGCACAGAGGTCGCTGACGATGTCGCCGTAGAGGTTTTCGAGCAGCAGCGTGTCGTATTGGTAGGGGTTCATCACCAGTTGCATGCAGGTGTTGTCGATGATGTGCTCGCCATAGAAGATTTCCGGGAACCCCTCGGCCACCTGGCGGGCGCAGCGGAGGAAGAGGCCGTCGGAGAGCTTCATGATGTTGGCTTTGTGGATGGAGTGGATCTTCTTGCGGCCGTGCTTGCGGGCGTACTCGAAGGCGAATTTGGCGATGCGCGTGGAGCCTTTTTCGGTGATGACCTTGATGCATTCGACGACGCCGGGGACCACCTCGTGCTCCAGGCCCACGTACTCGCCCTCAGTGTTTTCGCGCACGATGATCAGGTCCACGCCGGGCCAGTGGGTGGCCAGGCCGGGGAGGTTCTTGATGGGGCGGAAGTTGGCAAAGAGATCGAACTTTTTGCGCAGGGTGACGTTGATGCTCTTGAAGCCGCCGCCGACGGGGGTGGTGACGGGGCCTTTGAGGGCCACGCGGTTGCGCTCGATGGACTCATAGAGCGCGGCGGGAATGTATTCGCCGAAGATTTCAAAAGCCTCGGCGCCGGCGGCCAAGCGCTCCCACTCAAACTTGACGCCGGTTGCTTCGAAGATGCGGAGAACAGCCTGGGTAACTTCGGGTCCGATGCCGTCGCCGGGGATCAGGGTTACCTTGTGAGTCATAGTTCAGCTCCTAGCTGTTAGCTTCTAGCTTCTAGCTCCTGGCTAGAGCCTGTTATTAACTTCGACAAGCGGCACGTGGCGCCCGAATGCTCAAAACCCGCGCAAAACGCACTGCTCGCGAGATGTGGCACGGAATGGATTTACGGTTTCCCTCATGAATCTCAGTCACTTGGCGAAAGCTGCGCTGATTCCATTGGGGTTACTGGCACAAAGTTAATAACAGGCTCTAGAGGCGGGTCTTTCAAATGCCCTATGCGCTCATAAGCAGTTTGATTCCCACAGCTATGAGCCCCGTGCCAACTATGATGAAAATTAACCGCCCGGACCATGTCGAACTTTTCCGACTTCCGACGGAGACAGATGAGATGTCCGCCTCGTAAAACTCCTTTCCGAAAACACCGCCCGCTATCCCTACAAGGCCGGCAGCAATCAGAAGGATACCCATCTTCCTTACCTCTCTACAATTCCTTAGTAACCATCAATCCTGGAATCTCGGGCTAGCGGCCAGAAGCTGCCTTTTACGTCTTCCCCTTGCGGCTGCCGAGAAGGCCTTCCAGCTCTTCCTTGAATTCGCGGACGTCTTTGAAGTCGCGGTAGACACTGGCGAAGCGGATGTAGGCGACGGTGTCGAGAGTTTTGAGATGCGTCATGATGAGTTCGCCGATCTCGCTGGTGGTCCGTTCGCGCTCGGGAGCGTCCACCAGAAAGGTTTCGGCGGCGTCGACGATGGCTTCGAGTTTGCTGGCGGGGACGGGGCGCTTCTCGCAGGCGCGGAGCAGGCCGCTCAAGACCTTCTGGCGATCGAAACGCTCGCGGCGGCCGTCTTTCTTGACCACCATGTAAGGGATTTCGTCGATGCGCTCGTAGGTGGTGAAACGGCGATTGCAGCGCTCGCACTCGCGGCGGCGGCGGATGGAGTCGGCCTCCTTGCTCTCGCGCGAGTCGACGACCCGGTCCTGCCCGAAACCGCAATAGGGACATTTCATGGTTGGGTCGATTTTACGGCATGGGGCAGAGACCAGGGACTAGGAACTAGGGACTAGGGCCAGGGACTGTTGACCGGGGATACGCGGTTCGATATGGTGCCCGGCACTGCGGGTCAGGGGACGGGGACGAGGAGGGTCTTGCCGGCGAGGGCGGTCAGGCCGTCGAGGGTGTCGAGAAAAGCGGAGGCGATGGGCGGCGCGTCGGCAAGGTGAAAGAGCAATTCGGCGTTGTTCCAGGCCGATTCGCGGGCGGCGACGACGCTCCAGGCGGCGAGGGTGTCGTCGAGGGCTGAGACGGGCGGCAGGGCATCGCCGAGCAGGCGGACGTGGAGGGTGGTTTTGGCGGCAGCGATGAGGCTGTCGAGGGTGGAGTTGAGCGCGGTGTAGTCGTTGTATTGGGTGGTGCCGTGTTGGGGCGTAATGGACGTGGCCTGACAGGTGGCGAGGACGGCCTGCGGCAGGTCGTGGTTGATGTGGGCGTTGATGCCGGACAGGGCGAACTGGATGCGGGCGATGGCGGGCCGGTTGCGCTGGGCGAAGAGAGCCTGCCAGCAGCCGGGTGTAGATGCGCCGGAGAGAGAGGACTGGACGGCAGCGAAGTAGAAGCGGGCGAATTGAACGTCGAGGGCGGCGATCCAAACTGGATCTCCGAAATTGGCGGGGTTGGCCAAGCCGGCGGAGCTGGTGGGACCGGCGGCGTTGACGCGGGATTCGACGGCATGGGTCACCTGGAGATAGAGCCAGTTGAACCACTTGAGGCCGTCGCCGTCGATGCAGGTGGCTTCGATGGTTTCGAGGATCTGGGCGACGTCGGCGGTGGTTTGCGGGGTGGTCTGGACGGCGGCGAGAAGCGCGGGATCGTAGGGGAACATGGTGGGCCATGATAGCCCGCAGTGGTGAGGGTTGGGAAGCTGCGTTCCTGAGAGCTCGTTTCAGTTCTTCGGGAGCGCCAGCACAAACGCTCAGAAGGTCTTGTCCTTTTTCAGCTTCAGGATGGAATCGTCTTTGGAAGGGTCGGGCATCGATTCTCCCTTCAGTACGTTGGCGCGGCGATCGAATGCCTGTTGCAGATGAGCCTTTGCGTCGGAGGCATGGCCTTGCTCGGCGTCCGCGCAGGCAAGGTTGTAGTAGTTGATGGGGTAGTCGGGATCGGCGGCGATGCGGACAGAGAGTTTGTGCATGCGCAATTTGCTACATCGCCCGAGCGCCGCGTCGCTCAGCTCAAAAACTCGGCGATGGCGGCGACTACGGTTTGCTGCTCGTCTTCGCGGAGTTCGGGAAAGATGGGGAGGGCCAGGACTTCGCGGGCGGCGCGCTCGGACTCGGGGAAGCTGCCTTGGTTGTAGCCGAGACTCTTCAAAGCGTCCTGCAGGTGCAAGGGGACGGGGTAGTAGATCTCCGAGCCGATGCCGCGTATGGCGAGAAACTCGCGCAGGGCATCGCGGCGGCGTGTGCGGACGACGTACTGGTGCCAGACGTGATGGCTGCCGGGAACTTCATGGGGCAGCACGACGGCGTGGGCGGGCCAGGGGCCGGATTCGGCCAGACCCGCCGCATGAAACAGCGCGTGATAGCGTCTGGCCACGGTGCGGCGGGCCGAGTTCCAGGCGGCGATGTACTTGAGCTTGACGGTGAGGATGGCGCCCTGCAAACCGTCCATGCGGGTGTTCCAGCCGATTTCGTCGTGGTAATAGCGGCGGCGCATGCCGTGCTGGCGGAGCATTTTGACGCGCTCGGCCAGTTCTGCGGAGTTGGTGGTGACCATGCCGGCGTCGCCGGCGGCGCTGAGGTTCTTGGTGGGATAAAAACTGAAAGCGGCGATGTCGCCGAGATTGCCGGCTTTTACGCCTTGCCATTCGGCGCCCCAGGCCTGGGCGGCGTCTTCGATCAGCTTCAGGCCGCGCTCTTGTCCAAGACGAGCAAAAATAGTCCAATCGGCGGGCTGGCCGTAGAGGTGTACGGGGAGGATGGCGCGGATGGGAGTTGGTTGGGGGCCGTTGAGGATCGCTTCGACGGCTGCGGGGTCCAAATTGAAGGTGGCGGGGTCGATGTCGGCCAGCACCGGAGTGGCGCCGGCGCGGAGGATGGAGCTGACCGAGGCGAAAAAACTGAAGGGGGTGGTGACGACGGCTGTGCCGGGGCCGAGTTGGGCGGCGGCGAGCGCCAGCCAAAGGGCATCGGTGCCGGAGGAACAGCCCAGCGCGTGGGCCACGCCGAGTTGGGCGGCCGCGGCGCGCTCAAAGGCGGCTACCGGCTCGCCAAGGATGAACTGCTGCGTCTGAAGCACGGCCCCGATTGCATCCAGCAGTTCCTGGTGGAGGGGGCGGTACTGGCGCTTGAGGTCCAGCATGGGCACGGGCTGGGCGGTTTGGGACTTGGACGCTTGAGGCGGGCCGGCGTTTTGCACGTGACTATGTTACCAGCCGCGCGCTTTCCCGCGTCTCACAGGTTGACGGGGCTCGGCGATCGCCTGATGGGGATTCGTGGTTTCCGACCCTTGGGGTGGTTTTTGCCGCGAGCTGCAGTCGCAAGGATGGGGCACCCGGCGTCAGTGGGGAGCGGACCGAGGACGGCGGTGGGCTTGAAAAGGTTTGTAAACGCATATAATGTTGTGACATTGCGGGATTTGGCGGGGACCGGGTTTCCGGAGCCGCGCCCGCCGATTTGTCTTTCAACCAAAGCAGCTGCAGCTAAACAACCAAGAGAGTAGGAGATCGGCACATGGAGAACAAGCCGGCACAAAACATTCAAGACACATTCCTGAACACCGTCCGCAAGGACAAGACCCCCATTACGATCTATCTGGTGAGCGGCGTCAAGCTGACCGGAAAGATTCGTTCTTTTGACAAGTATTCAGTGCTTCTGGAGAACAACAGCCAGGAGCAGTTGATCTTCAAGCACGCCATTTCGACGGTGGTGAGCAACCGGAGCGTGCTGCACACCGAGCATCGGCCGATTGCGGTAGGAACTGGAATTGGGCCGTCTCCGGTAACGGTGCAGTCGGCGACGCCAGCGGTCGCGGAGCAGCGATAGCGGGCGGGGAGCGGTCTCGATTGGCAGTTGAGGAGAGCAGGACGGTGAGCGCCGGCGGAAGGCCGCAGCGCGCGGTCCTGGTGGGAGTGGACCTGGCGGTTCGCTCGCGCGGCAACCGCGCAGGCGCGGCGGGTGCGCGGAAGGGCGTGGTGCGCCCGGACGCGGACCCGGCGTTGCCGGACCCGGATGAGGGAGCGCTGGAGGCCGGCGCACGGGAACAATCCAATCTCAAAAGCGGCGGGCCTCCATTGGGGCAGGCGGTGGCGCGGGCGTTTCCGGGGTTGGACGCGGAGGAATCCCTGGCCGAATTCCGGGAGCTGGTTGCGAGCGCGGGCGGGCTGGTGGCCGCGGAGCTGATGCAACGGCGATCCCGGCCCGATCCGGCGACGCTGATCGGAGCGGGCAAGGTGGAGGAGATAGCCGGGGTGGCGGCTTCCGCGGAGGCCGACCTGGTGCTGTTCGACTGCGACCTGTCTCCGACACAACTGAGGAATCTTGAGGCCGCGCTGCCGTGCCGGGTTCTGGACCGGACGCAGTTGATTCTGGACATTTTTGCGCGCCACGCACGGACCCGCGAGGGGCAGTTGCAGGTGGAGCTGGCGCAGCTTGAGTATATGCTGCCGCGGCTCACCGGGAGGGGCAAATCAATGTCGCAACTGGGCGGCGGCATCGGCACGCGCGGGCCTGGGGAAACCAAGCTGGAGACGGACCGGCGGCGGATTCAGAGCCGCATCGACCACTTGAAGGGGGAGCTGGAGGCGGTGCGCCGGGTGCGGGGACAGCAACGGCAGCGGCGGGAGGCGGTTCCGGTGCCGACGGTGGCGCTGGTGGGCTATACCAACGCCGGCAAGAGCACGCTGTTCAATCAATTGACCGGGGCGCAGGTGCTGGCTTCGCCGCGGATGTTCGCGACGCTGGACCCCAAACTTCGGGCCATAGAATTGCCCAGCCGGCGGAAGGTGCTGCTTTCAGACACCGTGGGGTTTATCCGCAACCTGCCGCACACGCTGGTGACCAGCTTCAGGGCCACTCTTGAAGAGGTTTCTCAGGCCGAAGTGCTGTTGCACGTGAGGGACGCGGCTTCGACCTATGGCGAGGAACAAAAAACTCAAGTCGAGAAGGTTCTGGGCGAGCTGGATTCGTTGGACAAGCCGCGCATCGAGGTCCTGAACAAGATCGACCTCGTGGGGGAGCACGAGCGGGAGGGGCTGCTGGCGCGGTCTCAGGCCGAGGGCGAGGTGGTGGTTTCGGCGCGCACCGGGGAGGGAATGGAGGCGCTGCTCAAGGCCATCGACGGGGCTTTGCACTCCGATCCGGTGATCGAGGCGGAGCTGAGGGTTCCGCAGCAGGAAGGCGGGGTGCTGGCGGCCATCGAGGCGGGGATGGTGGTACATCGCAGGGAATATGAGGGCAACCTGGTGCGGCTGGCGGTGAGCGGGCCGGCGTCGCTGGTGGGGCGGCTGCGGAAATACCGGTCGCGGGACGAGTGACGATTTTTTCATCAGCGTGGCGTTGCCGGTCTTCTATGATGGGCTGTTCCAGCCGACAAATCTTTGCGTGCCCAGCGCTTGGCACACAATTCCCCCTGGTTCAAAGGAGGCCGTATGAACCCCGCAGAAGGCGCCGCAGGCCGCACCATTACCACCCTTTCCAGCCGCGAGGTGTATCGGAACCACTGGATGCGGCTCAGGGAGGACGAGATTCTGCGCTCGAACGGGAAGAAGGGCATTTTTGGAGTGGTGGACAAGGACGACGCGGCCATCATCCTGCCCATCGACCGGGGCCAGGTGTGGCTGGTGGAGCAGTTTCGCTACACCATCCAGGAGCGGGCGCTGGAGTTGCCTCAGGGCGGATGGGAGATGGAGGTGGAAGATCCCGAGGAGCTGGCGCGCGGTGAGCTGAAGGAAGAAATGGGCCTGCATGCCGCGGAGATGACTTACCTGGGATGGCTGTGGATCGCCTACGGGTTTACGCGGCAGAAGCAGCACGTGTTTCTGGCTACCGGGTTGACGCACACGGAGAAAGACCCCGACGCCGAGGAGCACGACTTGGTGGTGCGCTCGGTTGCGGTTGGTGAGTTCGAGGAGATGATGCTCAACGGGGTGGTCCGCGACAACTGCACGGTGGCGGCGTGGGGGCTTTATCTGCTGTGGAAGGCGCGGCGGCCGCAGGCAGAATCTTGATTGCGCAGCTTCCGTGAGGGTTGCGCTTCGCTACCCGCGGTCCTCGCTGTGAGGCCGGTGGGAGGGACTGCCAGGCCGATGGACTTAGACCGGCAGAGCGTGGCTCTTACAGAACCACTTTGTAAATGTTGCCCTTATTGTCCACGGCCACGCCAAAATGATTGTCCTCCGGCACGCCCAATTGTTCACGATGAAACTCCACCTGAAGGACGGTCCCCCGATCTCCGGTTGCGACAGCCTGTCCAACATTTTCGCTGCCCAGGATCGTGCCGACGTAGTATCCCGGTCCGTAGACGGCGTCCCAGGCGAAGGCCAGGTTGGGCTGCGGCGGATAGCTGGCCGGGGTTCCCGGCGTCTTGGCGTTTACGAAAGACGCCGTAACAATCGTCCATGTTCCCTGGAAGGACTCTCCGTTTGCCTGGACCAGAGTGATTTTCCCTGATTGCCTGTAGATGTTGGTGAGCTTTGCGGTGAAGGCCGGCGGGGGAGTCTGTGCTGCCGCCGGACCCTGGACGGGGAAAAGCCGTTGACCGAATGCGGCGGTGCATCCCGAGGCCATGCAAACACTGAACAGGATAAGAGCGAATCTGGCTTTCATGGGAAACCCTCTTCTCCAGTAGACACCCCGGGCGTGAAAGAGTTACGCGGGGTGCGAATCTTAGCCGCGCTCCCCGATGGGGATGTAGGGCGAGGGGTAGGGAGGGCCGATGTACTCGGCGCGGGGACGGATGAGGCGGTTGTCGTCGAGCTGCTCGATGACGTGGGCGGCCCAGCCGGCGATGCGGCTTATGGCGAAGATGGGGGTGTAGAGATCGACGTCGATACCCAGGGTGGCGTAGGTGGAGGCGGAGTAGAAGTCCACGTTGGCGTTGAGCTTCTTGTCGGCGTTGATGTAGAGCTCGATGGCGCGGGAATAATCGAACCATTTGGGCACGCCGGCGTCCCTGCCGAGCTGCTCGCTCATCTTGCGGAGGTGGGTGGCGCGGGGGTCCTCAGTTTTGTAGACGCGGTGGCCGAAGCCGGAGATCTTCTGGCGGGCGGCGAGCATGCCTTTGACGTATTCGACCGGATCGGCGCCGGCCTTGTCGATGGCGTAGAGCATGCGCATGACGCCCTCATTGGCGCCGCCGTGCAGCGGTCCTTTGAGGGCGCCGAGGGCGCCGGTGACGGCGGAGTGGATGTCAGAGAGGGTGGCGGCGATGACGCGGGCGGCAAAGGTGGAGGCGTTGAGCTCGTGATCGGCGTGGAGGATGAGGGCGATGTCGAGAGTGCGCGTGGCGGTTTCGGAAGGTTTCTCTCCGTTCAGCATCCACAGGAAGTTGGCGGCGTGGTTGAGGGAGCGGTCGGGCCGAACTATCTCTTTCCCTTTGCGGATGCGGTCGTAGATGGCCACCAGCATGGGCAACTTCGCGGTGAGGTTGTAGGCTTTGCGCACGTTGGCGTCGTGGGAGTTGTCCTTCTCGTCGGCGTCGTAAAAGCTGAGCGCGGAGACGGCGGTGCGCAGTACTTCCATGGGGGTGGCGGAGGTGGGAAAGGCGCGCAACATGTCGACGATGCGTACATCGAGCGCGCGGGCGAGTGCCAGTTGCGCTTGGAATTCGCGCAGGGCGAGCTGGTTGGGCAGGATGCCGTTCCAGAGCAGATAGGTGGTCTCCTCGAAGGTGGAGTGGTCGGCCAGCTCGTGAATGTCGATACCGCGATAGGACAGCACGCCCGCTTCTCCGTCGATCCAGCAAATCCCGGAGTTGGCCGCGACAATTCCTTCCAGACCCTTCCCAGCGACAACAGTGGACATAACTTTCCGTGCTCCCCTTGCGGTGGTTTTTGGCGGCTGCGGCGGATGTCCTGGCCCTCTGCCCCATCGACGACGACCCGTCGCTACCACCCCAGGAAGCAGAAATCGCTTCCCGGGGACCCCGGCAGCTGCCACCCCAGGAAGCAGAAATCGCTTCCCGGGGACCCCGGCACATGGGGCCATTGAAAAGCCCGGCGCCCAAATTGCAGTAAAGATGTTTATAACGTAAGGATTCGATGGTTGTCACGGAGAGTCGGACGAGAGGGCGCCGAAGCGGCTTTCCCACACCCGGCGACGAGGGCCTGTCTCTACCACCCCAGGAAGCAAAGACCACTCCCTGGGGACCCCGGTCGCTTTACCCCGGCGAGCAGGAAACGCCACCCGCGCCCCACCCCGACCCTGGAGGATGCCCCGGCACCCGGTACCCGCCCCTGTCGCTGGAGACTCCGGCGGCCCTGCAACTCGGCCTGGCGGGCGTGCACTGGAGGGAAAGGGCAGTGTTTTTCCGGAAGTTTTTGGTTCATTCGATACATCAAAGTCCGGGTTTTTCGATATATTGTCTAGCTTCCCCTAGAGGTGCGTGGGGCGGACTCTGGAGAGTTTTGGAAGTTGAGGGCTGGAACTTCCCGAAGACACGGGGAGTTTCTGCGGGAGAATCCCCCAAGCAGCGTCTAAAATGGTACAGAAGGCCGCCATTACCAAGGCGTAAGCCGTGCCGAGAGGCCCCGAAGAGTGGGTCGCCGGACCGGCCACCAGAGAGAAGAAAGGCAGAAAAATGAGTGAAGAAGAAGTCGAGGACACCCCTAGAACCTATTCCGGCGCGTTTTTGGCGGCGATCGCCGTGGCGTTGCTGGCCGCGTTGGGCGGGCTGATCTGGAGCTACACGCTCAGCGGCAGGCTGACGACCCAGCAGACGGAATTGGCGGATGCCAAGGCGCAGAACGTGAAGCTGGAAGCCGAGTTACGCGAGACTGACGCGCGGCTGAATGTGGCTACCGACGAATTGAAGACATCGCTGGGACTGACGCAGAAACAGTTGGACAACCGGGCGCAGGAGCTTCAGCAGCGCGAGGCGCGCGATGAGGCCACGGCAGCACGGCTGGCGGGCGAGCAGAAGCAGACCGCGCAGCAGGTGACGGCGGTTTCCAGCGCGGTGACCGACGTGAAAACCGACGTGGGCGGGGTGAAGACCGACGTGGCCAAGACGCAGAGCGATCTGGCCAACGCGGTGAGCCAGTTGATGTCGATGAAGGGGGATTTGAGCGGCCACAGCAGCCTGATTGCGCGCAATGCGACTGAGTTGGAGGTTCTGAAGCACAAGGGCGACCGGAACTACTACGAGTTCACCCTGGTCAAGGGCCAGAAGAAGCCGGTGGGCACGGTGAGCCTGGAGTTGAAGAGGGCCGACGCCAAAAAGAGCAAGTTCACCATCGTGGTGTACGCCGACGACAAACAGTACGAGAAGAAGGACAGGAACCTGAACGAGCCGCTGCAGTTCTATGCCGGCAAGGATCCGATGCTCTTCGAGATCGTGGTGAACTCGGTGGGCGCAAAGAACACGGTTACCGGATATCTGTCGACGCCCAAGAGCGCGCCGGTTCCGGCTTCTACCGGTCAATAACCGCGGAGTGGGGCGCGAGCACCAGGCTGGGCTGGTACTGCAGGCCAAGGGTAAAGCTCAGGTCCTTGCGCGTGTCCCACTGCTGTTTGTCCAGGCGAAAGGCCGAGACGATGGTTCCCTCCACGGTCTGGCCGGGGTCGATGGTAGCTTGGAGAGACAGCGCCTTGCCGTGCGGCACGGGGATCGACGGATAGGCGAGAAAGACCCGGTCGTAATCGGCCGCAGTGGCGGCGTAGCTGGAGTGGATGCCGTCGGGCAGCGTGGCATTGACCAAGGCGTTGCGCAGGAAAAGCGGGATTTGGCTCTGGTTATGCAGCTTGACCAGGGCAAAAACATAGATCTGGTCGTAGGTTTCCTTGGGCATGGGGGCGCCGTTGGCGTCGAAGCCCGAGGTTTCAGTGTGCAGCGGATGGACCCATACCTGCTCGATCTCTCCGACGGCCGGAGGCGGCTTTTGCCCGGAGATTACATAGATGGCAATGACGGCGGTGACCACCAGGGCGGCGACTATGCTGGCCCAGACCACATGGCTGGAACCCTTGGTGAATGCCTCGCCGCGGGCAGCATCGTCCAGTTCCGGGGAATCATGCTGAAGTAGGCTCATAGACGCCCTTATCTTATCCCCACCGGAGCAAGGCAGGCCATAAATTTCGTTCATGGCGGCGCGAAATCTTGCATTCCTTTGTGCGGAAAGAGGTGACTTTTGGTTAGAGAGCCGAGGCTGGCGAGGGAAGCTGTCCCAAATGCAAAAAGCCGCCGCACTCACGTGCGGCGGCTTCTGGGCCTGCGGCACGCCGTAGATGAGTTGATAAGATGCTAGCTCTAAGCGCACTGTGAGTCAAAATGCTTGCGTTCTATGGTCTCGGCCTGAGCGCGGCGAGAAAGTCTCCCGGTTCAAGCGTATTCAACACATCTTCAGGGCTTAGCCAGGCGCGGCGAAGCTGGCGGATTCCGTAGTCCATCCTGCCCAGGTTCCGGGCATCGTGGGAGTCGCTGCTGATGACGATGCGGCAGCCGAGTTCCTTGGCCAGGCGGAGGTCGCGGTCGTTGAGGTCGAGGCGCTCGGGGGCGGCGTTGTGCTCGACGGCTACGCGCAACTCGGAGGCACGGCGCAGGACCAATCCCAGGTCCAGGGCGAAGGGTTCGCGGCGCAGGAGCAGACGGCCGGTGGGATGGCCCAGAATCCGCACATACGGGTTTTCGATGGCGCGCAGGACGCGGGCGGTCATCTCTTCGCGGCTCTGTTCGAAGCGGGTGTGGACGCTGGCGATGACGATTTCCATCTGCGCCAGGACTTCGTCGTCGAGGTCGAGGGCGCCGTCGGCCAGAATGTCGACCTCGATGCCGGTGAGGACGCGGATGCGGCCCTCCATGAGGCGGTCCACTTCGCGGACGCGCTGGAGTTGCTCGAGAGCGCGCTTCTCGTCGAGGCCGTTGGTCATGGCCAGGTTTTTGGAGTGGTCGGTGATGGCGATGTAGCGGTAGCCGCAGGCCAGGGCGGCGTCGGCCATCTCGCGGATGGTGTTGTGGCCGTCGGTCGAGTCGGTGTGCATGTGAAGGTCGCCGCGGAGGTCGGTGGCCTCGATGAGGCGGGGCAGCGCGTGGCGGGCGGCGGCTTCGATTTCGCCCAGGTTCTCGCGCAATTCGGGCGGAATCCAGTCCATGCCGAGGGCGGCGTAGATTTCCTGCTCGGTGGCCGCGGCGACGACGGAGTTGTCGTCGAGCCGGGCGAGGGACCACTCGCTGAGGGTGTAGCCCATCTTGAGGGCGCGCTGGCGGAGGGCGACGTTGTGGGCCTTGGAGCCGGTGAAGTATTGCAGCGCGGCGCCGTAGGAGGCAGAGGGCAGCAGGCGGACATCGACCTGGAGGCCGGTGGAGAGGTGAAAGCTGACCTTGTTCTCGCCCTTGGCGATGATGTTGTGGATGCCGGGATAGGCAGCCACGTAGTCGACAGCGGCGGCAGTGTGCTCCGGGGCGCAGGCGGGGCCGGTGACAAGCAGGTCGAGGTCGCCGGCGGTTTCGCGGCCGCGGCGCAGGGAGCCGGCGGGGGTCACTCTTTCAATGCCCGGAAAGGCCAGCAAATAAGCTGAGATGCGCTGGGCGGCGTCTTCGGCCACGTCGATGCGATAGCGGCCGGCGCTGCGGCGATAATCGTCGATGCCCTTGCGGAGCTTTTCAATCTGCTTTTCGCCCATGCGCGGCAGGCCGGCGAGGCGGCCTGCTTCAATGGCTTCGGCAAGTGCGTCGATGCTGGCGATTTGCGCAGCGGACCAGAGGAGCGCGACGGTTTTGGGGCCCATGCCGGGGAGCTTGAGGAGTTCGAGGAGGCCCGCGCCGTACTTGGCCAGCAGTTCCTCGCGCAGGGGCAGAGTGCCGGTGGCGGCGATGGCCTGCAGGTTGGCGGCCATGCCCTTGCCGATGCCGGGAATTTCCAGCAGGCGGGCGGTGTCAGCTGCGGCAGCCGTCAGGTCCACGGTGGTCTGCTCAGCGGCATCGGCAGCGCGGCGATAGCTGCGGATGCGGAAGCCGTCGCCGCCGTCGATCTCGAGCAGATCGGCGGTCTCGGACAGCAGACGGGCCATGGTGGGGTTGTCCATGGCGGAAGCGTAACAGAGATCAGAGATCAGAGACTAGGGAACAGGGAACAGCAAGTCAGCAGGCCGGCGGATAGGCGAGCAGGAGCGCCAGAGGGTGGGCGGCGGCGTAGCGGAGCGGGCGGATGGAAAGGCGCGCTCGACAGGATACTTCCCGTGACTGAACAGTGCGGTGTGACGGAGGGAAGGAATTTGGGCGCACTTCAAGCGCACCACCTGGTAGTGGTCTTGCGTTAACGCCCGGTCTTACACGCCTCTAGGCTGCGCTGTGGGCGGCGTCCTTGAAGCGGAGGACTGCGTCCGCCTGAGGACCTTTCTGACCTTGGACGATGTCGAACTCNNTCCAACTGAATCGATGAGTAGTGGACGAATACATCCGGCCCGTCTTCACGTCCGATGAATCCGTAACCCTTGGCGTTGTTGAACCACTTGACCTTCCCTTTGTACTGAGCCACAGGCTCCCTCTTTCTTTGCGTCTTGCGGGGAATCCGGCGAGCGAGGGTGTCGCCCGCCGTACCTATTATGACGGGGAAACCGGAGGAATGGTTGGTCTATTTTTTCGCGAGGCATTCCATGAAGTGAGATGGGCCGGTCTTCCACCCCGTCGACGAAGTGGGTGGCGGGGTACCCTTCAGGGTCGGGGCATCGCCGGGGACCCCGGTCTTCCACCCCGTCGACGAGGTGGAAGACCCTGGGCATCGCCGGGGACCCCGGCTTGCAGGGCCGGCCAGGAGTGGGAAGTCCCGGTGAGAGAGGGCGAGTGCGTGAGGGGCGCAACACGGGCTGCGGAACGAGCGGGAATTGCCAGTGGATCCTCGAAAGGCATACCGCAGGGGAGCAGTGGATGGGCTAAATCCCATCCTGCCAGCCGTGCCCTTTCAAAGCAACGAGTTTATCCCCAGCATGCACTCGATGTTATTTCTTGCGCTTGCCGGCGATGAGGCGGGCATAGAGGAGCACGCTGGTGAGCGTCTTGCCGTCCAGAATCGCGCCCTTCTCGATCATTTTGAGCACCTCGGAGAGCTTGACCAGGCGCAATTCGATTTGTTCGTCCTCATCCCAGTTGGTGTCGCCCGCCTGCAAGCCCTCGGCCACGAAAACTTTCATGGATTCGCCCAGAAAGCCGGGGCTGGGGTAGTACTCGACAAGGGGCTTCCACTTCTTTGCGCTGTAGCCGGTCTCCTCGGCGAGTTCGCGCTTGGCTCCGGCGAGCGGGTCCTCGCCGGGTTCGATTTTGCCGGCGGGCAACTCCCAGAGGAACTGGTTGGCGGCGTAACGGTACTGGCGCTCGACGACGATCCAGGGATCTTTCTTGTTCTTGGATCTGTCGATGGCCAGGATGACGACGCTGCCGTTGTGGCGGATGATGTCGCGCTCACTGGGGCGGCCGCCGGGCTCGATGAGCTTGTCGTGGACGATGCGGAAGAGCGGGCACTGAAAGACGACCTCGGAGCTGAGCAGTTGGGCGGCGTCTTGAGCAGCGGTGGGCGTGGGGGCCTCTGCAGTCTTCTTCGCCTTCAGCTTGAGGTCATTTGCGGGC
The DNA here is from genome assembly GCA_003139795.1 of Acidobacteriaceae bacterium. GTDB lineage: Bacteria > Acidobacteriota > Terriglobia > Terriglobales > Acidobacteriaceae > Telmatobacter. Next base: position 15,119 of record PLGM01000119.1, read on the forward strand.
TTGGTCCTGGCGGCTTTTGCTTTCTTTGGTTCGACGGCGGCCTGGGCTTCTCTGGGCGTGGCCGCCGTTACCTTCTTTGGCGCCTTCTTTGTATTCTTCTTTGGTTCGGCGGCCTTTGCCGCTTTCTCTTTGCCGGGCATCTCTTGTCTCTCTCCTTTAAGCACAGTCAGGAAAAGTATACGCACTGCGGCGGCGGGTGCGGCTGGCCTCCATGCGGCAGTTGTGCATCGATTCGATCCGGCGTGGCATCCTTTTAACAGAGCCGAATTCTGCTTGAGCGTGGGTACAGGGGGTTTGCTCTGGGGCAAACGAGCGGGCGGCGCATTGCCGGAAGAGAATGAGTTGTTGACCGCAGACTGTCATCCGATCAGCGTGGCGCCGGGGTTGCACCGGCTGTTTCTGGACTACTGCGCCGGGGATGCGGCGGCGCGGCCGTTCTATGCATCGCTGCCGCCGGATGTGGGCTGGGCCGCCGCGGCGGACCGTCCGCCGGTTCCGGCGCATTGGCCGGAGCTGGTGCGGCTGCTCAAGGAGCAGAATCCGTCCTCTGCTGTCGAGGGGTCGGCCGGCGCGGTGGCGCTGGAAGCGCTGGGCAAGGGCGCGGGCGCGGGCGCGGTGGTTACGGGGCAACAGGTGGGGCTGTTCGGCGGGCCGCTGTTTACGCTTTTCAAGGCGGCCACGGCGGTTGCTCGCGCGCGGCAGGCGACAACGGCTGGGCGTCCACACGCGGCTGTCTTCTGGCTGGCGAGCGAGGACCACGACTTTGCCGAGATCAACCACGTGAGCTTTCCGGCGGGGCGGGAGCTGAGGAAGCTGGTTTATGCCTCGCATGTGGGAGCTGCTCCCGCGGCGCCGGCGGCTCAGGGGGCGGCGCGGCCGGTGGGCGGCATTTTGCTGGACGAGCGGATTACGCCGCTGGTGGATCAGGCGTGGGAGCTGCTGGGCGAGTCCGATGCGATGGAGGCGTTGGCCGCGGCTTACCGGCCCGGACGCACCTTTGTCCAAGCGTTCAGGGAATTCTACGCCAGGGCTTTTGCGGCGCAGGGGCTGCTGGTGCTGGACGCGAGCGGTCGCGCAATTCACCGTATAGGCTCGCCGGTGCTGCGGGCGGCGCTGGAGCGGGCGGACGAGCTGCACGCCGCGCTGGTGGAGCGCAATCGCGAACTCGAAGAGGCGGGCTATCACGCGCAGGTTGCGGTGGGCGCGCAATCCAGCCTGCTGTTCCTGGTGGACGAGCGCACCGGCGCGCGGCTGGCGCTGAAGCGGATTGCGGCCAGCGCCGGGGAGCCGGAGGGTCTGTGGCAGGCGGGCGGCCTGAATGGGCGGCAGAGCTTTTCCACGGCGGATCTGGTGGGGATTCTGGAGAGCGAGCCGGAGCGCATCTCGCCCTCGGCGCTGTTGAGGCCCGTCTTTCAGGATTATCTGCTGTCGACTTCGCTGACCATCGGCGGACCGGCGGAGGTGGCTTACTTTGCGCAGTCGGCAGTGCTGTACGAGAGGATTCTGGGGCGGATGACGCCGGTGGCGCCGCGCTTTTCCGCGACGCTGGTCGAGCCGGCCATTGGCGAGCTGCTGCGACGGCACGAACTGACGGTGGAGCGGGTGTTTCAAGAAAACGCGGCGTCGCTGGCGCAGTTGCTGGCGGCGCGTGCGATGCCGGCGGAGGGGAAGCGCAAGCTGGCGGCCGCGGGAACGGTGCTGGACGCTGAGTTGACGTCGCTGCTCGAGTGGATGGGCCGGCTGGATGCGGGACTGGGCCGGTCGGCGGAGACCGCGGCCAGCAAGATGCGCTACCAGATGAACCGGCTGCGAAAGCTGGCGGCCAACTTCCAGTTGCAGCGCGAGGCCGCGCTGGGTCGGCACGCGGAGGCCATCTGCCAGGCGCTCTATCCGGGCGGGGTGCTGCAGGAGCGGGTCCTGGGCGCGGCGTGGTTCCTTGCGCGGTATGGGTTTGAACTGGCGGAAGAGCTGAGCGCGCAGGCGCTGAATTCCTGTCCGGGGCATACGGTGATGTGGCTGTGAAACAGGGGTCTGAGATCAGGGGTCAGGGGCCGTGCTTCCCACATCAGCTGAGAATTGAAAATGGATTTGGGGCTGGGCGTGTATTGCGGCAGGATCGTTCCCCGAATTTCGTCCGTTTTCCGCTCTCTGATCCCTGAGCTCCGATCCATGGTCGTATAATCCTCGCGAATGGCGGAGAGGGTTGAAGTGAGACGGTTTTTTGCGGTGTTGGCGGTGGGACTGCTGGCTTGTTCGGCGGCGCGGGCGCAAAAGGAACCGTGTGCGACGGCGGGGACCAACAATGCTTTTCTTGGCATTCAGACCGTGCGCCTGTGGCCCGGAGACGCTCCCGGGGCCAAGGGCAAGGGCTGCGAGGATACGCCCACTTTGACCATCTTCGAGCCGCGGAACGGGAGTGGGAACGGGTCGGCCGTGGTGGTGCTGCCGGGGGGCGGGTACGAGAGGCTGGCCGCGGTTCACGAGGGGCGGGAGGTGGCCGACTGGTTCACGGAGCGGGGATTTCGGGCCTTCGTGCTCAGCTACCGGCTCTCGTCGCACGGCTACCTGCTGCCGGTTCCGCTCGAGGACGCGCGGCGGGCCATCCAGACGGTGCGGGCGCGGGCCAGGGACTACTTCATTGACCCCAACCGGATTGTGGTGATCGGCTTTTCGGCCGGGGGGCACCTGGCGGCGCTCGCGGCCACGCAGTTTGTGCCGGGCAATCCGGATGCGGATGATGCGATCGACCGGGTGTCGAGCCGGCCGGACTACCTGGTGCTGGGCTACCCATGGATCGGCGCCATTTCCAGCGACACTTCGCACCTGACGTACTGCAAGCTCTTCAACGTGATGGATCGCTGCGAGGCACTGCGTGCCGCGTACTCTCCGGACCTTTTTGTCACTAAAGACACGCCGCCGACTTTCCTGTTTCACACCTTCAACGACCAGACGGTTCCGGTGGAGCAGAGTCTCCGCTTCTATGAGGCGCTGGTGAAGGCAGGGGTTCCGGCGGAGATGCACATCTATGCGAACGGGCCGCACGGAGTGGGGCTGGGCGGGAGCGATGCGGTTTTGGACCGGTGGCCGAACTTGCTGGAGGGCTGGCTTCGGGCGCAGGGACTGCTGAGCGTGGACAAATCCGGGGTGGGCAAGCCGTAGCGAATGGGGAATCGACTTGAGGATCAGGCACAAAAATGGCCGGAAAATAAGAAGCGGGCCACAGGCTCGAGGAGTGGAAGGACTTCCTGGAGCCGTGCAGCCCGCTGGACCCTGAACCGGGTCTAGGTGGTAATCTCAGTCTAGGCTTGTTTGGCGCAAATGCAAGTTCTTTTTTGAACAAACCTTTCCCATAAGTGACCGCAATCACACCACACCCCTGATTCGGCTGCATCTGCGTTGACCTTGGGGGTCCGCCCCTGTTACAAAAAGGTGTTCCACCCGCGAAAAGACATATCTGACCGCCGGAGCGAACCGGTACCACCATGCAAGAAATCCTTCAACAAGTCGGAGCCCTACTGGTCGGCGCCGTGCCCACGATTCTGCTCTTCATCGTGCTGGTTCTGGCCTACCAGTTCCTGGTGCAGGGTCCGTTGACGGCCACGCTGAAAGAGCGCCGCGCGCGGACCGAGGGGGCGGTGGAAGAGGCGCACAAGGCCATTGCGCAGGCCGAAGCCAGGGCGGCCGAGTACGCCGCCAAGCTGCGCCAGGCGCGCGCCGAGGTCTACAAGGTTCGCGAGCAGCGGGTGAAGCAGTGGAGCGCCGAGCGCGACGGTGCGTTGGAGGCCGCGCGCAAGGCCGCGGGGCTGAAAGTGGCGCAGGCCAGGACCGAACTGGACGCTGAGGCTGCCCAGGCCAGGCAGAGCATTCAGGCCTCGGCCGGGGATTTGGCCAATCAGGTGGTGCGCGCGGTTCTGCCGGCGGCCGCCGGGGGTTCCCGTTGAGAGATGCGAGAGTTCACAGGCGTTTTTTGAGCCGGGTTTTCCGGATTGCGGTTTTGGCGGCGCTGGCAGCCGGGTTGGCGGTAGCGCCCTGGCGCCTGGTGGCGCAGGAAGCGGCTCCGGCAGTGAAGACGGAGGCGGCCGGACAAGCGTCCGCCGGGCAGGCTGCGGCCAAACCCGAGGCCGGGGAATCCAAGCAGGAACAGCAGGAGAACGCCTTCCGGCTCAATGGTCCGCTGGTGAAGGCGTCGGCCAAGGCGCTGCACCTATCGGCGGAAACGACGGCCAGCATCTACGAGTTCATCAACTTCGCCATCATCGTGCTGGCTATCGGCATTCCTCTGGTTCGCTGGCTGCCCAAGACGATCCGCAAGCGCGCCGAGAAGGTGCGCACCGATATCGAGTCGGCGCGGAAGGTGACCGAGGACGCGAACGCGCGGCTGAGCGCGGTAGAGGCCAAGCTGGCGAAGATCGACGAGGAGATCGGGAAGTTCCGCGCCGAGGTGGAGCGGGAGAGCCTTGCCGACGAGGCGCGGATCAAGGCGGCTCTCGAAGAGGAGAGCGCGCGGATCGTGGTGGCCGCCGAGCAGGAGATTGGCGCGGCCGCGGCGCAGGCGCGGCGCGGACTGCGCAATTTCGCCGCCGATCTGGCCGTCGAACAGGCCGCAAAACAGATGATTCTGACGCCGGAGACCGACCGCGCGCTGATCGCCGAGTTTGTGGGCGACGTGGGCAAGGGAGGGAAGAACTAGATGGCCGCCTTTGTTGCACGATACGCGCAGGCATTTCTCGAAGTGGTTACCGCCGCCAAACTGCCCACGGCTGCCATCGACGGCGGGTTCACCGACTTTCTCGCCACCTGGGACGGGAGCCCGGAATTGCGCGAATTCTTTGTGAATCCGGCCATTGCCGCCGTGCGGAAGGTGGAGTTTCTGGATAAGTTGAATGAAAAGCTCGGGCTCTGGAAGGAACTGCGCAACCTGCTCGCGGTACTGATCTCGAACGATCGCATCGGAGCGGTGGGCGATGTGGCGGCGGCGTACCGGAAGCTGTTGCAGGAGCAGTTGGGGATTCGCCAGGCGGAGATTGTGACGGCGCGGGAGTTGGGCGCGGCGGAGCGCGAGGCGCTAGTGGCCGAAGTGGGCAAACTGGCCGGAGCGCGCGTGGAGGCCAGCTTCAAGCTGGATGCGGCCATTCTCGGCGGGACGGTGGTGCGCATCGGCTCGACGGTGTATGACGGTTCGGTGCGCGGACGGCTGGACAGGCTGAAGGAAGCATTGACGGCCGGCTAGCGCACAGAGATCAGAGATCAGAGATCAGAAGCCGGCGGCAGGGAAGAGTTCTTAGCAGGGATTGGTCAGAAGTTTTGAATTGCAATCGGAGTGGGGAAAGGAGTTCAGCGGTTGGAGATCGGTGGCCGATTTGTGGGCCACGGAAAACTGATCTCCGATCTCTGATCTCTGACCCCTGAAAAGATAGGAAGAGCAGAGATGGCTCAGATCAAGGCAGACGAGATTACGCAACTTCTTCGCGAGCAGATCGCGAACTACGACTCGAAGGTCCAGGTGGACGAAGTCGGGACCATCACATCGCTGGGCGACGGCATTGCGCGGTTGCACGGACTGGACAAGGTGATGGCGGGCGAGCTGCTGAGTTTTCCGCACGGCATCGCGGGACTGGCCCTGAGCCTCGAGGAGGATTCGGTGGGCGCGGTGATTCTGGGCGACTACACCGAGCTGAGCGAAGGCAACGAGGTGAAGCGCACCGGCACAATTTTGAGCGTACCGGTGGGCGACGGCATGGTCGGGCGGGTGGTGAACGCGCTGGGCCAGCCGATCGACGACAAGGGCCCCATCGCGTCCACGAGTTCCTTGCCGATCGAGCGGCTGGCGCCGGGAATCATCGACCGGCAGCCGGTGCGGGAACCGATGGCCACCGGCCTGAAGGCCATCGACGCCATGATTCCGATCGGCCGCGGGCAGCGCGAGCTGATCATCGGCGACCGCCAGACGGGCAAGACGGCGGTGCTGCTGGACACCATCATCAACAACGAGAAGAACGATCTGATCTGCATCTACTGCGCCGTCGGGCAGAAGCGCTCGTCGATCGCGCAGGTGGTGCAGACGCTGACCGAAGCGGGGGCGATGGGGCACACCATCGTCGTGGCCGCATCGGCCTCGGAGCCGGCGCCGATGCTCTACATCGCTCCTTATGCGGCCTGCGCCATCGGCGAGTTCTTCCGCGACTCCGGCCGCCACGCGCTGGTGATGTACGACGATCTGTCGAAGCACGCCATGGCCTACCGCGAGATTTCGCTGCTGCTGCGCCGTCCGCCGGGCCGCGAGGCCTATCCGGGCGACGTGTTCTATCTGCACTCGCGGCTTCTGGAGCGCGCGTCCAAGCTCAGTGACAAGCGGGGCGGCGGTTCGCTGACCGCGCTGCCGGTGATCGAAACGCAGGCCGGCGACGTTTCGGCCTACATTCCGACCAACGTTATTTCCATCACCGACGGGCAGATCTTTCTGGAAACGGATCTGTTCAACTCCGGCGTGCGTCCGGCGGTGAACGTGGGCCTTTCGGTTTCGCGCGTGGGTTTTTCGGCGGCCATCAAAGCGGTGAAGCAGGTGGGGGCGACGCTCAAGCTGGACCTGGCGCAGTATCGCGAACTGGCTGCCTTTTCGCAGTTCGGCTCGGACCTCGATCCGCTGACGCAGAAGCAACTGAACCGCGGCATGCGGTTGACGGAACTGTTGAAGCAGCCGCAGTTCCAGCCGCTGACGTGGCAGCAGCAGGTGGTGGCGCTGTTTGCCGGGACGCAGGGCTACCTGGACGACCTCGAGGTCGCGGACATTCGCGCCTTCGAGGTGGGCCTGTACAAGTACTTTGAGAGCGCGCAGACGGCGCTGATCGACGACCTGACCAAGAAGAAGGCGCTGGACGACGACCTGCGCAACAAGCTGCACGCGGCGCTCAAGGAGTACGCGGCGAATTTCAAGGCGGAGCTGGCTGCGAAAGAACCGGCTGCGGCGCCAACCGCTCCAGCGGCAAGCACTAAGGAAACCGCTCCAGCGGCAGGCGCTAAGGAAACTGCTCCAGCGGCAAGCGCTAAGGAAACTGCTCCTGCGGCAGGCGCTAAGGAAACTGCTCCAGCGGCAAGCGTTAAGGAGACTGCTCCAGCGGCAAGCGTTAAGGAGACTGCTCCAGCGGCAAGCACCAAGGAAACTGCTCCAGCGGCAGGCGATAAGAAATAGGAAAGACTTATGGCAAACGTCCTCGATCTACGGCGGCGCATCCGCAGCGTGAAGAACACGCGGCAGATCACCAAGGCCATGAAGATGGTGTCGGCGGCCAAGCTGCGGCGCGCGCAGGAGCGGGCACTTTCGGCCCGGCCCTACGCCAGGATGATCACCAGCGTGCTGGAATCGCTGACGCGGCGCATCGATATCTTCGATCCCGAGACGGGCAACCTGCGCCATCCGCTGTTTGCCACGCGCCAAGAGAAGCGGGTGCTGCTGGTCATCATCAGCGGCGACAAGGGCTTTGCCGGCGCGTTCAACGCGAACATTCTGAAGACGGCCTTCCAGTTCATCAGCGGCAACCCGGACAGGGAGATCGACGTCGAGGCGGTGGGCCGCAAGAGCCGTGATCAGATGCGCCGCCACTATCCCGCCGCGGTTTACTCCGAGCAGACGGACGATCACGGCCGCAGCGTCAAGATTCGCGATCGCAAGGCGCCGGTCGAGGTAACGGGCGACCATCCGGGGATGCTGTTGAAGCTTGAAACCAGCCGCGTCTTCGAGCTGGCCCAGAGCATCATCTCCCGCTACGTGCACGAAGAGATCGACGCGGCCTACATCGTTTACAACGAGTTCAAGTCGGTGATCTCGCAGCGTCTTGTGGTGGAGCGCCTGTTGCCCATCATGAAGATCGGCATTCCGCAGATTACCGGCGCCACCGAGCCCACCACCGAGGAGCGCGAGCGCGCCGCCGAGGCCGCCCTCAGCGCAGGCATCTCGATAGAGCCGGTGGATACGGCGGCGGCCGACGAGGAGTCGCGCAAGTTCGGCACCGCGCAGGTGGATTACATCTACGAGCAGCCGGCGGAGGAACTTTTCAACGGCCTGCTTCCGCAATATGTTTCTTCAATGCTGTATCACGCGATGACGGAGTCGGTGGCCGCGGAACACGCGGCGCGCATGACGGCGATGGATTCGGCGACCAACAACGCCTCGGACATGATCGACACGCTCACGCTGCATATGAATCGCGTGCGCCAGGCGGCCATCACCAAGGAAATCATCGAAATTGTCAGCGGCGCGGCCGCGGCTTAGCACTTCGGAAGGCAGAAATGGCAGAGAACATCGGTAAGGTAATCAAGGTCTCCGGTCCCGCGGTGGACGTGCAGTTTGAAGAAGCGACGATGCCGCCCATCTACCAGGCGCTGCGCGTCACCAGCGAGGGTTTCACGGTGCCCACGCCCATCAACGTGATTCTCGAGGTGGAGCAGCACCTGGGCGAGGGCCGCGTGCGCACCGTGGCCATGGAAGCCACCGACGGCATGGTCCGCGGCATGAAGGCCATCGACCTCGGCGGTCCCATTCGCATGCCGGTGGGCAAGGAAACACTGGGCCGCATCATCAACGTCATCGGCGAGCCGGTGGACGAGCTGGGCCCCGTGGGCGAGAAGATGCGCATGCCCATTCACCGCCCCGCGCCGCTGTTCGACGAGCAGTCGACGCACGAGGAGATGTTCGAGACGGGCATCAAGGTGATCGACCTGATCCAGCCGTTTTTGAAGGGCGGCAAGATCGGCCTGTTCGGCGGCGCCGGCGTGGGCAAGACCGTGGTGATCATGGAGCTCATCAACAACGTGGCCAAGAACCACGGCGGCTACTCGGTGTTTGGCGGCGTGGGCGAACGCACCCGCGAGGGCAACGATCTGTGGCTGGAGATGACCGAGTCCGGCGTGATCAAGCCGGGCGACTGGGCCAACTCGAAGTGCGCGCTAGTCTACGGGCAGATGACCGAGCCGCCCGGAGCGCGCCTGCGCGTGGCCCTGAGCGCGCTGACGGTGGCCGAGTACTTCCGCGACGTCGAGGGGTCGGACACGCTGCTGTTCATCGACAACATCTTCCGCTTCACGCAGGCCGGCTCGGAGGTTTCGACGCTGCTGGGCCGCATGCCTTCGGCCGTGGGCTACCAACCCAACCTGGCCACGGAGATGGGCGAGTTGCAGGAGCGCATCACTTCGACCAGCAAAGGCTCGGTGACCTCGGTGCAGGCCGTCTACGTGCCGGCTGATGATTTAACGGATCCGGCTCCGGCCACCACGTTTGCCCACCTGGACGCGACCACCGTGCTGAGCCGGCCGCTGTCGGAGCTGGGCATCTACCCGGCCGTCGATCCGCTGGCCTCGACGTCGCGCATTCTTTCGGCGCGCATCGTGGGCCAGGATCATTACGACGTGGCCCAGGGCGTCAAGCGCATTTTGCAACGTTACAAGGACCTGCAGGACATCATCGCCATTCTGGGCATCGACGAGCTCTCCGACGAAGACAAGCTCACCGTGACCCGCGCCCGCAAGGTGCAGAGATTCCTGTCGCAGCCGTTCCACGTGGCCGAGCAGTTTACCGGCATCCCAGGGGCTTATGTGAAGGTTGCCGACACCGTGCGCAGCTTCAAGGAGATTATCGCGGGCAAGTACGACGATATTCCCGAGCAGGCCTTCTACATGAAGGGCGCCATCGAGGAAGTGCTGGCAGACGCCGAGAGGCTGAAGGCGACGGTGTGAAGACAGCTAACAGCGGTCAGCTAACAGCTAACAGTTAAAAGCCCACAGACAAGAACTGTAAGCTGTTAGCTGTCAACTGTAAGCTGTCCCGAAGGGACATTATGGCGGACGAGACAAATCAACTGCGGGTTCGGCTGGTCACTCCCGAGCGCACGCTCTTCGATCACGCGGCGGTAGCGGTGGAGCTGCCCGCGAAGAACGGGTACATGGAGACGCTCTATGGGGCCGCGCCGCTGATGGCCGAGTTGGGCGCCGGCGACGTAACGCTGCACGGCGGTCCCGATGGTCCGGAGAGCGTGACTCGCTACAACGTCAGTTGGGGCTTTGTCGAAGTGCTTCCCGACCGGGTGACCATCCTGGCCTCCGACGCGCTGAAGCCGGAGGAGATCGACGTGCCCCGCGCCCAGCAGCAACTGGACCGCGGCCACAAGATGTGGAACGAGGCCGGCGATAGCGAAGAGGCTTACACCGAGGCTCTCCACGTCATCGCCGAGGCCGAGGCCAAGCTGGCGACGGCGGCGGAGAAGCACTGAAACCTCTTCACCGATTGATGTTGCAATGGAAAGGCCCTGCTCTTGAGAGCGGGGTCTTTTTGCATAGAAGCCAAAAAAAGGAAGCCCGGCATTTGCCGCCCGCCCCTGAATCCAGTCGCTAGCCAGTTGCAGGGGTCTAAAGTTCGATGTATCTTCGTGGGTGCGCAAGGGGAACGGGCGGGCGCGCTTTGGAACTGCGCGGAAGGGGATTCGCAATGCAGTCTGTACGATCGGGTCGCCGGGTTGATTTTGTGCGATGGTATGTCATGCTGGCGCTTGTGGCCGTTGCCATTTATCCACAACGGGGCTTTGCAGCTAGAAAGGTGGTTACGGATGCGGACAAGGGCGGCGATGTCCAGATGAAGGTTGGGGATGTGCTGGAAGTGCGGCTCAATTCGAATCCGTCGACGGGGTACATGTGGTACGTCCATCCCAAGTCGACCACCTTGTTGAGGCTGAACGGGCAGACGCAGACCGAAGCCACGGAACCCGGCGTGGGCAGGCCCATCGTTCAGGTATTCACCTTTGAAGCGAAACGCCGGGGGGATGGAATTCTCCTGCTGCGCTACGTCCGCTCATGGGAAAAGCCGGCGCTTGGCGAAGAGCAATTCAACTTGCACGTCGTGATCGAGTAAGGCCGCGCTTGCCGGGAATGGATTGCGGGAAGGCTGCGAAAAACCGTACATAAAGGGCTGTAGATGCAGGTAGCCCACCTTCGCCGATTCGCAAAAGGCGCGAATCGGCGAAGGTGGGGCGGGCGCGTTTGTGGAGCACCCGCTTCTTCGGGGCGCCCGCGTTCGCGGGAACAATTCAGCCGTTTACTGCTTCAGAATCCAGGCTGCGATCTTGTCCAGGGCGACGGGAGACATAGTCTCTTCAATCTGCGCGTACTCGGAGGGTGAGCCGGTTTTGGCCGTTTGGAAGAGATGGTTCAAGCCTGGCAGTTCGTCCACTTCGACGTGCTTGTTGCCGGACTCCTCGAGCGCCTTGCGGATGGCGGGCAGGTTCTGCGCGGGCGGGACTTGCAGGTCCTTTTCGCCGCTGAGGGCCAGTACGGGGCAGGTGAGCTTGCGCAACGCGGTGGCCGAATCGTAAGTGAGGAAGTAGCGGAACCACGGCGAGGTGAGAGCCTTGGTCTGCGCGGCGATCTGGGCATCGGGCACTCCCTCCGCCGCGAGCTTTATGCCCAACAGTTTATTGAGCGCCGCGGGGTCCTTTTCGGTTTCCACCAGGGCGAGCGTCTCGCGTTCCTTTTCAGCGTCCTCGGCGGCTTTCTCCTTGGTCTCTCCGCCGGCTTCGGCGATCAGGCGGGCTTGCTCGACGATGATCTGGTCTCCGGGCACGCCGGAGCCGGCCATCAGGACGATGAACGCGACATCAGGGTCGGCGACGGCGGCCAAGGGCGCAATGATTCCGCCTTCGCTGTGTCCGATGAGGCCGATTTTGTGGGGATCGACTTCGGGGCGGGACTTGAGGAAGGCGACGCCCGCTTCAGCGTCCGCGGCAAAGTCGGCGGTGGTGGCCGTGGCGTAGTCTCCGGTGGATTTGCCGACGCCGCGCTTGTCGGCACGGAGCACGACGATTCCCTTGCGGGTGAGGTAGTCGGAGAGAACCAGGAACGGCTTGTGGCCCATGAGACTTTCATCGCGGTCGTGCGGGCCGGAGCCAACGATCAGCAGAACCGCGGGAAACGGGCCTTTGCCGGGCGGAACGGTGAGCGTGGCCGCAAGCGTGTTCGCGGCCTTGTTGGTGTAAGTGATGTCCTCTTCACGATAGGGGTAGGGCTTGACCGGATTCTGGGGGCGGCGCAGCTCCAGTTCGGATTGGTCCTTGATGCGCTTGAGCGTGAGCGGCAGGGGCGAGCCCATTTGAGTAAATGTGCCCTCGATGGAACCGAGGTCCGCGGCGATCTTGCCTTCAAACACGGCGCCGAGCGCCTTGAGGTCGATGGTGAGCGAACTGCCGCTGCGTGTTACGGAGGTGGCGGGAAGCCACGCCGGGCTCTGGTCGGGGCTTTGCAACTGGGCGGTGAGGCCGTCCTGGGTGTTGACGATTTTGAAGACGATGCGCAGCTTGATGGCGCCGGTGTCCAGGCTGCCCAGCCAGGTGCCGTCGATGTCAGAGGGCGCGTCGGGTTTGGGCGCGGCCTGCGCTGGGGCGCCGCGCTTGAAGTTGAGTTCGAGCGGCTGGTCCTGCGTCCATGTGCCGGTAATCTCCGTAGCATCCTTGTTCATCGTGCCTTCGTAGACTCCGTTGTATGCGTTGATGGTGAGTGTCAATTTGGAATCCTTGAAGGAGACGGCGTTTGCCTGGGTGCCCATTTGGCCTTGGTCGGGGTTGTCCACGGTGGCGAAGAGGGCTCCGTCTTTCGCGGCGGCGATGTGCATGGCAATGTGGAGCTGGCGGCCTTCGACGGTGAGCACACCTTGCCAGTCGCCGGCGATTAGCGCTTGTGCCCGGCAGAGCGGCGCGAGTGTTGCGGCGATGAGGGCCATGAGTGCGAGTTTGATGACGATGTTCTGTTTCATGTTGCTCCTGACTTGCATGAAGGACATTCGATGCACTTCGGTTTGTTCTCGAGTCGTAGACGGCGTGTCTTAACTCCAGGTGCGGATGCCGATAACTCCCCAATAAGCAAGGTACACAGTGGCGATCAGCAGCGCCGAAGTTACTGCAATCGAGAACCAGCGGACGAAGCGGCGTATCTCCTGTTTTCGCGCCAGCCACAATGCGACGGCGGCGGCCAAAGAAGCCACGGCAAAGAACAATGTGGTGACGGTGAGGCCAAATGAGTAAATGGTCAGGTTCCCCAGACGTGCAATTGCGTCGTTGCCAGACAGGATGACGAGGCCAACAAATGCGAGCAGGCTCAGCACGGCGATTAACGGCCACAGGCGGATGGCACGCTCGGCCGGGCGGCGGCGCCTTTTGATGAGGCCGCCGAACATCCAGAACGGCGCATACAGGAGGATCGAAACGGACGCCAGCGCGAACCAGGCAACAAGAACGATTTCAGCGATGGCAAACCAGGTGGGAATGTGCTTCAGCGTTCCGCCGATGAAGACAAATCGCCCCTCGGCATTGGGTGTGAGCAGCATAGCGGTCGCAATCGGCTCGGGATGATCCTTCTTGGGAAGGTAGCGGAACTGCTCGCCGCTGACGGGGACGAAGGGCTGGTCGATCTGGTTGAGGCTGGAGAGCAGCAGGTTTCCGCCGCCGAAGCGAACGCGCTGCAAGCCCAAGAGACGCTCGAGAAAATGGGCAAATTCGCTGCGCGGCGAGGCGGGCTCGTACCAGCCGGCATACTCCCGCGCATTGGCGGGCAGTTGGGCAGCGGCGGGCACGGGTTGCCTTTGCAGCGAGCGGGTCACGTAGGCGCGGATGGCGTCGCCGATCTTGCCGAAGGCATCGCCATTGCCGGCGTTGATGCTATAGAAGTAACCCACGCCGCACTCGGGCATATATGACATATCGGTCAGTCCGCCGTCCATGCCGCCGTTGTGGCCGTGGTATACGAAGCCATCGTGGATGGATGTGTAATTACTCAAACCGTATCCGGCTTTCAGTCCCTCCTGCGCCGCCCAGGTGCGGGTCGGGGTCTCGATGCGATCGATGTCGGCCGCGGGCACGACCTGCGTGCCGCCCACCGCGCCGCGATTGAGATAAAACTGGACATACGCCGCCATGTCTTTGGCGCTGGCGTTGATGGCGCCGGCGGGACGTTCGATGATGTTCCAGTAAAAATAGGGAGTTTTGCCGTCGGGGTGATAGAGGGTGGTCAACCGCGGCGAGGGCTGCTCGAAATAGGTGGCCGTCTTCATGCCGATGGGCAGGAAGAAGTTCTGCGTGACGTAATCTTCGAAGCGCTGGCCGGTGATCTTTTCAACGATATAGGCGGCCACCGAGGGTCCCGAGTTGCAATAGGACATGCGCGTTCCCGGCCGCCAGCGGGAGATGCGCGAATGTTTGTAATAATCGAGGCCTTGGCGCAGAGTCATGCCCTTGGCGTCCTTGACGTACTCGCGCAGGTGCATGTCATCCCAGCCGGTGGTGTGCTCCAGCAGGTCTACCACGCGCACCGGGTCAGTGGCTTCCCAGCGATTCTCAAACCAGATTTCGGACACGAGTTTGCGCACCGGGTCAAGAAGCGAAAGCTTGCCCTCATCGACCAGCTTGAGGATGGAGAGCGAGGCGAAGGCCTTGGAGGTGGAGCCGATGCGGAACAGGGTTTCGTCCGTGGTGGCGTGATTGGCAGCTACATCGGATTTGCCGAGGCCCGCGACCCATTCGGGGCCGTCGCGGTGGACGATGGCGACGGACATGCCCGGCGTGTGCGAGTCGGCGAGGATTTTCTCCAGTTGCTGGCGAAGCTCCGGGATGGACTGCGCGGGCTTGGGCGTTTCATCTTTCTTATTCTGAGAAAAGCCGGCAGCAGCCGTAAGCAAGAACACGAGCATAAGAATGACGGATTTGAGACCCTGGCAAAGCACTCTCTTCTTCATTCGCGATCCCCTAAAATGGCAGTTATCTTTCGCACGCGATGGTAACACCTTCGCGGCGCCTCATCACTCTCCTTTCCCGTTTGCAAGACCGTCTTCGAGTTCTCCGCGGCGTTCGAGCTGCTTGTAATAGACAAGGGAATAGAGCACGGGAGCGAGGGCCGCCGCCAGCAGTGCGTATATTGGCCAGCTTATCAGGCCGAAAATCACGAGTACCAGCCCCACGAGGCCGCCGGCAACAAGCGTCTTGCCGGCAAAGCGGTGCGTAGCGTTCCAGACGCGCTCATTGGCAAGGGTCCACGGGGTCCTGACTCCGATATAGAAATTGCGGCGCACCTTGCCCATCAGGTTGCCGAGCAGGGCAATGAGCAGGCAGGCTCCGCCGATGATTGCGCGGCCCTCATCGATGGGGTGCCCAAAGGCCGACCAAAGCATCACCGCGCATAAATATGCGGACAGCGAGAACAGCATGAGCATGACCTGACGATAGGTGGACCGAAAAGCGTCGACCTGGAAGTTCCTTGGCGAGAGCCACGGCAGGAGCCAGGTGAGCATCATCATGGCGGCCATGGAGCCGGGGCCGATCAAAAAGATCTCCCACCTGGGGCCGTAACCGTCGGGCCGGCCGTGAAGGTTCCAATGGATGGGTATGGTTTCAGGAAGGTGAGGCCAGGCAATCACGGTCGCCGCCAGGGCCGCAGCCGTCAGCAGGATTTCAAGCAGAAAAATTTTGCGCGTCATCGTTTTTTCGCTCCCTTCTTGTTGCCGTCGCCGATCAGGTCCATGGCCCAGGCCATCAGGTCCTGGACCACGGTGGTGTTGAGCGCGTACCAGATCTGCTGGCCTTCGCGGCGGCTGGTGACCAGGTCTGCTTCCTTCAACACGGTGAAATGGTGGGACATGGACGGCTTGGTCATATCGAACTTCTCCGCCAATGCCCCGGCGGTCATCTCGCCCCGGCGAAGCAGGGCGAGGATCTCGCGTCGGGTGGGATCGGCGAGGGCTTTGAAGGCTTCGTTGCTGCTCATGATGGTCTTAGATCGCTTTCTAATTAGATTACTGTCTAAATATAATCATCGGACAAATTTTTGTCAAGAGGGAAAGACGGGGCCGGTTTGGGCGGGCGAGCGGCTCAATGGGCGCCGGATGGCCGGCCTGCAATTGGGCCGAAGGTTCAGAGTGTTGCTTCGTCCTGCTCCCTGTGGGGGTCCCCTGCATTGACCGAGGAAATGCGGGCCGTCGGGAAGGCGGGCGGATAAGGATGGGCATGGAGGGTTGCGGCGTGTGCCCTGTGCAACACTGGCTGGAGGGGCTTACAATTCGGAATTGAAATGGCTAAAGCGAAGGAACGGATTTTCGAGGTTGCGTGCCCGGATTGCGGGGCAATGCTGAGGATTGACGGGGCGACGGGTCTGGTGGTGAGCCATACGCCGGCGCCGCGCAAGCGGATGTTCGAGGACCTGGAGACGGCGGCCAAGGCCATGCGCGAGCAGGATGAGCGCAAGGAGTCGATCTTCCGGCAGAGTGTGGACGCGGAGCGGAACAAGGCGGATCTGCTGGAAAAGAAGTTTGCCGATGCGCTGCGCAAGGCCAAGGACGCTCCCGAGGGCAAGCCGTTGCGGGATTTCGACCTGGACTGAAGGGCATTCCTTCCGGGTCGAAAGCACGGACCTGCCGGGTGAGAATCTCAGCAGGCAACACGTGTTCTTTCTTAAACTTCCCACGGGCCGCCTGTTGGGTCATAATGAATGGACCGTTGCCTTGACCCCGGCGTTGCGGCGCGGGACGAAAAAGGAGAGACCATGGTGGTTGTACCGCTTCTTCAACCGGAAAACGAATCGAAGGCCGAGCGGCGTACCTGCGGGGCTGAATGCACGAATTGGGCTCGGATTGCGGCGGGCGGAAGTCTGCTGGTAGGGGGGGTGCTGCTGCTGACGGGCCGGCATCGCGCTGGTCTGGCCGTGGCTGCCACCGGCACGACGCTGGCGCTGCTCGACCAGCAGGAGGTGCTGCGCGCGTGGTGGGATGCTCTGCCGATCTATATCGAAGACGCGCTGCATTTGCTCGACCGGGTGCAAGCGTCCGTGGAGGAGGTTTCCGCGCAGAGCGAAAGGCTGCATCGGGCTCTGTCGAGGTAGGCGCTTAAGGAGTCTCCGATCAGGCTGCCGAAGGAAATGTTTGGTGGGTAGGAAGCATTCCCTCGGGGGCTAAAACCGCGCCCTTTCAGAGCAATGAGTTTTTCCGCGGCCTGTAAAACCGCGACCTGCCAGCCGCGCCCTTTCAAAACGGTCCCTTTGCGGCATCCGTCCGACTTGTTCAGCGCTTCCTTAAATCCCCAGTTGTTTTCGGCCGGCCTGGCTGATGCGATGGGGGGACCACTTGGGCTCCCAGACCAGTTCGACCTCGACTTTGCTTATATCGGGGATGCCGGCGAGGCGGTTGTTTACCTGCTCGCAGATGAGGCCGCCGGCAGGGCACTGGGGGGTGGTCAGGGTCATGGTCACTTTAACCCACTGGCGCGGCCAGGCCGGTGTGGAGTCCGGGTCGGGGCCGGTCGAGACCGCGTAAATCAAGCCCAAATCCACGAGGTTCAGCTTCACTTCCGGGTCGAAGCAGTCGCGCAGCGCTGAGAGGATTTCGGCTTCGGAGAGCATTTGTTAGTTTTTCCGCTCCACCAGGTAGCGGGCGACGGCTTTCAGGCCGTCGGCGCGCGCGCCGTAGGGCTCGAGAACGGCGAAGGCTTCTTCGATGAGGCGGGTGGCGTCGCGCTGGCTCTGCTCGATGCCGAAAACGGCCGGCCAGGTGGCTTTTTCGGTAGCCTCGTCTTTACCGGCTGTCTTGCCCAGGTGAGCCGAGTCCACGGTCAGATCGAGTACATCATCGACGATTTGAAAGGCCAGACCGGCCTTGCGGCCAAAGAGATCCAGGCGGGCAGCGTCGTCCGCGGTGGCTCCGGCGTAGACGCCGCCGGCGACGACGCTGACGCGGATCAGAGCGCCGGTCTTGGCGCGGTGGATGGCCTCGACCAGTTGCGGGGTGGGCTTGAGGTGCTCACTTTCGAGGTCCAGCACCTGGCCGCCGATCATGCCTTCGACGCTGCCGACGGCGTTGGCAATGAGGGCGATGATCTGGACGGTGGCCGCGGGCGTGGAGTCGAGGCCTGCGAGAACTTCAAAGGCGCGGGTCTGGAGGGCGTCGCCGGCCAGGATGGCGATGGCCTCGCCGAAGGCTACGTGGCAGGTGGGCTTGCCGCGGCGCAGGTCGTCGTTGTCGAGGGCGGGCAAGTCGTCGTGAATGAGCGAGTAGGTATGGAGCATTTCCAGAGCCGCACCCAGCCGCTCGATTCCAGGGGGCAGCGCGCCGGCGATGGTGACGGCGGCCTGGTAGGCCAGCAACGGGCGCAGGCGCTTGCCGCCGGCAAAGGTGGAGTGACGCATGGCGCCATGGATCGAGGCAGGGACGTCGTCAACGCGGGGCAGGAGTTCCTCCAGCGCCCGGTCGGTGAGCTGTGTGGCCTCTTTCCTCAGCGATTTCACATTGACAGGCATTGCTCTCATGATAAACGAGGCCGCGCGAGCTTTCGCTCCAGAAACCACAGGACTGTGAGAAGCAGCAGGGCCAGAACGCTGAGCCAGCGTCCGGCAATTGCGTCGGAGGTGGTGGTCCAATCCACACGCAGGTCCACAGGACCCTCGGGCACGGGTACGGCCATGAGTCCGTCGTCGCGCTGGGGGAGTGGGCCGGCGGGGCGGCCATTCACGAGCACGCGCCAGGCCGGGTAAATACGCAGACGGAGGATCAGGTAGCCGGGATGCGGGGTGACGGCGACGATGTGGAGATGCTCGGGCGAGGCTTTACCGGGGTTGGCGGCAGCGGCAAAGGTGGCTTCGCAACTGCCCTGCTCGACCCACCAGTCGGGATTGGCTCCGGGAGTGTCCAGGATGCCCAGTTCAGTATCGGGATCGGTGACCAGGCAGGCATCCGGAAGGCCGGTGGCGACCATGGTGTCGTCGGCGCCGACAGGGGCATATTCGTCGATTCCTTGAAAGCCGGCTCCGGTACGGTAGGCGTCCATCATGGGAGCAACGGCGTCCTCATGGTCGCAGGGCTGGAAGAAGAATTTGCCGGCAGTGGCCGTGGCCGCCAGAAAGACCGCCGCGCAGACGGCCACGACGGCAAAGCGCCGCCAGCGCGGGGCAGCGTTGCGGGGCCAGACGGCCGCGGCGAAGAAAATGGCCATCGGCGCCTCCAGCACCACCAGCCAGCGCCACGGAAACTGCAAAAAGCGGAGCTTGGGAAGCAGGTTCCACACCGGCAGCGAGATGGGGAACTGGAGAAGGAGAATCGCGACCGGGATCAGCGCCAGGGGAATCCACCAGCGGCGGGGCGCGGGCAGGGTTTTACGCATCCGGCTGATCAGCAGGCCTGCCAGGGCCACGGCGATCATGGTGACGGCAATGAGGGAGACACGCATCAGTTCAATGTCGTGCTCCTTCAGCAGCGGGTTGGCGTGCCGCGCGAAGAGAAAGCTGTTCTCGATCATCTCGCCGGCGTCGCCGGTAGCCTGGCGGATATCGATCCAGCGCTGCTCCCAGACGGCGGGAAGCAGAAAAATCGCCGCCAGGCCGATTCCCATGACGGCGGCTACGGAGGCGCGGAAGATGGGGGCCCAGGATTTCGAAACAAGGGCGACGGCGAGGGCGACGGCGGCAAGCAGATAGCTGGCCATCACTCCCAGTGGGACGTTCGAGAACCAGGCGCCGGCTACAACAAGGGCGAGGAGTGTGGTGGAGCCGTCGAAGGCGCGTTTCCAGGCTGGAATGGGAGAAAGGTCGCCGGACGGATGGCGGTTGCGCAGGCCGGGGTCCCCGCAGGCGGGTCTTCGTCTGTCGAGTAGGAGGATGAGTAGCAGCAGGAGCGGAATCCAGAAGCCGCCGGTCATTTCGCCAAAGGCGCTTCGCTCGTAGGCGGTGAAGAGGGCATAGCCGGAGAACAGTGCTGCGCAGCCGGCCAGGGTTGCGGGGGCGTCGGCCAGCGCCGTGCGGGCGAGCGCGCGGGTGGCGAGTCCCGTGGCGGCCAGCAGCAGAAAGGTGAGGGCGATGGGGACGAGTTGCCAAGGCAGCACGAGCCCCATGGCGGCCCCCAGCATCCAGGTGAGCGGCGGATAAAAGATAAAACGCGGCTCGCCGGCGCCGAAGTTGGGACTGGGCGACCAGTGAGGATACGGAGTGAGGTGGCGCCAACTGTTCAGGCAATCGAGCCAGGAGACGAGATGGAAGTCGAAGTCGTGGCCGCAGGAGTTGCCGTGGATCAATTGCGGCGCGGTAGCCACGGCCGCGGCCAGCAGGATGAGGGCTGGGCCGGTGAATCGGCTCCAGCGGGCGGCAGGCGAGGCGTTCATGGCAGCAGGCGCAGGGTGTGGCGGGTCTGGGCGGCTACGGCCGGCGGGGTGAACGGGAGCGCAAACGTCATTCCCCCGTAGTAGTCGGCCCACTGGTCGCGGTAATAGGGGCTGTAGGGGTTGCCGCTCTCGCCCAGAACGATGTCCTCCGTGGAGCCGTCGATATTGCTCCAGTCCATGGTGAAGCGCTGCGAGGGGCCGAAGTCGCGGCCCACCTGCTTGACGGTGGTGGTGTCGCCGCTGAGGGGTTGCGGGCCGGTTCCGGCTATACGGCTGACGAGGGGCAGAAACCCGGCCAGCGGATGCTCGATATCGACCACATGCCAGCTTCCGTAGGTCCAAAGGGCCACATCGCCGGGAGCATTGCCGTTTTCCATGCCCTTGCGGACGGCCTCGGTAAGGAGGGCGTCCCAGTTCTTATAGGCCGGAGGAAGCCAGTCGGGACTGGCGTGCATGATGATCTCTTCCTCGGCAAAGTCGGACTCGGACCAGCGGTAATCCCCGGCGTCCTTGCCCAGTTTGGGCTCGAGAATCAGCGGCCAGAAGGCGCGGCGGGTCTGGGTGACGATGGAGGCGGCAGCGGAGTCGGTGGTGAGGCGGCCGTCCCAACTGCGCATCAGGTCGGCGGCCTTGCGCAGGCGGGCGTCGGCGGCGGGGGTGTGGTCGATGGCGTAAGCGAGACGATGGCCGATCTCCTGGTCCACTTCGCTGTAGATGTCGGTCTGGACGGCCAGCAGGTCCTGAGGTTTGAGCTGGTCGCGGCCTTGCAGCATTTTGTAGATGCGCTCGGCGCGGTAGGGATCGAGCCACTCGAGCGAGAGCGGGTAGGGAGACTTGTCGGTGGTGACGCGGGAGTTGGCCGTAGCCAGAAAGCCGGAGGGCGGATCGAAGGCGTTGGGCATCTGGTCAAAGGGGATATAGCCCTGCCACTCTGCTCTGCCGTTCTCCCAGCCGTTTCCCCAGAAGCGATCCAGGGGCTTGCCAAATACCTCCGCATAACCCGGTCTCAACGGAACGCGCCCCACGGCGTGGTAAGCAGTATGTCCCTGATCGTCGCTGTAGACCACATTCTGCGTAGGCCAGCACCAGTTGTTCACCGCGGCGGAGAATTCACCCCAATTGGAGGCAGCGTTCATCTCATAGAGCGGCAGAGTGTTGAGCGTTGGGTCGTAGAGGGTCCACTTGAGGGAGATTGGCCGCGTTTCTCTGGTGAAGATGGGATTCAGAAGCGGTCCATCCTCCGTGGACGGCAGGTCGAGGGCCACGTCCTTGCCTCCCCGGACGTGAATCACTTCGTGATCGACAATAAGGGGCTTCCAGGAGTTGTACCGGTGAGAGAGGTAGTCGCCTTTGCCGTCGAGTCTCTCGATGTAGAGGTCCTGCACGTCGGCGTAGAGGGCGGTAAATCCCCAGGCGACGTGCTCGTTGTGTCCGGCGATGACAAAGGGCACACCGGGGAGCGTGACCCCGGCGGCGTGAAACCCTGGTGCGCACAGATCGGCCATGTACCAGATGTTGGGCTCGGTGAGGGGCAGGTGCATGTCGTTGGAGAGCAGGGGCTTGCCGCTGGCAGTGTGGCTCCCGGCGATGACCCAGTTGTTGGAGCCGGGGGCGCAACCGGCGCACGAGAGCGGGCCGAGCAGGGCGCGGAGGGCTAGCGGGTCTTCATGGGCGGAGGGAATGCCTGTCGGCGCGGCGCTGGCCTGAGAGTTGTCATCGTTGTCGTCGGAGCCTTTTGAGGCGGGCGGCTCGGGGTGCGGCTGGCTCAGATCGACGACAACGCCGGTGGGGGGATGATCGCGCCAGGAACCGACGGGGTAGAGATCGCTTTCCAGCTTGGGGTTGTGCAGATCGGCGGCGATCCTTTCCCGCGTGAGCTTCACGTCCCAATGGGTGTCGAGCATCTGGACCATCAGGATGCCGATGCTCAGGGAGTCGACGCCGCTCCAGGGCTGAGGGCGATAGTGGAGCAGCTTGAACTCGGCGGGAAGCGAATCAGGGTGCTGGGCGATGAAGAGGTTGACGCCGCGGGCGTAGTCGTCAAGGCGGGCGCGGTCGGCCCATGGCAGGTTCGAGTAGATGCGCCGGGCCGTCAAGCGAAATTGAAAGACGCGCTGGGCCTTGTCGTGCCTGACGAGCGAGGGGCCGAGGATCTCCGCGAGCTCGCCGTTGGCGTTGCGGCGGGAGGCGTCCATCTGCCACAAGCGGTCCTGGGCGGTTACATAGCCCTGGGCCAGGAAGAGGTCGTCCTGGGTGGCCGCGTCGATGTGGGGCACGCCGTGGGCGTCGCGGCGGACGGTTACGGGCGCAGAGAGGCCGGCCCCCGCGATTCCAGTAAGGTGAATGTCGCCATCGAGCACGGGCAGCGCAGCCTTTTCCGCCGAACGAAGCCACAGCACGCCTGCGGCCGCGGCCAGCAACACGAGCGCCAGCAGGCCTGCGACGAACGAGAGCAGAATCCGCGGCCAGCGGCGTTTGCGGCGGCGGGGAATGGAAGCTGCGTTCAGTGGGAGCGTCTGATCTGCGGAACTCGTGTCAGCCATTGGTTAACAACAGAATAACGCCGAGGGCTTCGATGCGCAGGAGCCTTTCGATGAGGATTCAACTATCGGACACGATGCAAACTCCTATTACGGCTGCGGAACCAGGGGATCAAGTGAAAGTGCTCATCTTGCTCGCGCGGGACAAATGGAGTCAATGTCAACTGTGGGGGGCGACAGTTGAATTTTGTTTAAAATGGCAAGGTTGATGCGTACTTTTTTCGTCGTTGCAACTTCCCACGACTGCCCACACTGCGGCAATATTTCATCGTTTCCCCGTTTGGGCGCGGGATGCTTTGCCTTGAACATATTACTGAACAAGTATGGCAAGGAGCCTATTAACAGTACTACGAACAGTATGACAATGGGGCCTGGAGCATCTGAGTCAGGAGGGATAATATTGCGAAGCTGTATTGAAGAACCGTCGGGAAGGATGAGGCTGGGTGGTCCGTCCTCGACTATTCCGTTACGTTTCCCACCGATCGCTTTGCGCACATAAGTGACGACGGTCGATGCCGATGTGCCTTTTGGAATGACGATCACTCCGTCGACTTTCACATCCTCCGAAACGGCAAATCGTACTCTCTGACCCACTTGCGCCGTCGCGGAAGAAATGGTTTCCAGTCGGATTAAAGAAACTGTGTTCCCACGGCGAAGATTGATTGTTGCGCCCTTCGATTGTGCCGCGGGATGAGATTCGGGCCCAACTGGGCCCTGCCCGCTGCTGGCAACTTGCCGCGCCGCCAGCAGCGGGCAAAGGATGATGCAGAGAATGGCTTGAAGCAACTTTCGCATCATGACGACTCCTCTTTTAATGTGCTTGCCGGGTGTCCCACCCCCTTCGGCAGGCTCAGGGGCAGGCTCTCGCCGCGTCTTTGTTTTTGCGCCTAGGGTGGGAATCCACGAACCTCGACCTAAACAACTTGTCATCCTGAGCGAGCGGAGGGAGCCGAGGGACCTGCTTTTGCTTTTCGCCATTCTCTTCTCCGCTCCGACCCAATCAAGCGATATCAATTCAGCAAACGACATGGAGCGTCAGCGGCGGCATTCGCGCCCGGAGAATTGGCGGCCTGCAGATCGGTCCTCCGGAGAATGATCCGCTTCGTTGTAAATCCCTCCACGCGGGAACAGGCATCTCTTGTTCTGTCTTCGCCCTTGTGTATTTGTCGTTTTTCATGGTGGTTGTCGATCGCAATTTGAATCAAGAAAACCAGGGAGATTGGCACGAGGAGGGTATAACCGACCCAGCACGAGCCCAGGTCGAGGTCGCCGCATTGGGCGTCGTCAGGCGGGAACTCCCGCAGTTTGGCCTGCATCCCATTGCCCAGCGTCAGAGACACTGGTCTTATCCGTATGAAGCCGCTCTGCTTTCCCGCGGCAACACTGCGCAAGTCTGTAACTTCTCCGGTTGCGAGCGTGCCTTTCGGAATCACAACCAGCCCATCGGCCATAACGCTATGTTCAACTCTTAGTCGAACTAACTGGCCTTTGGTCGCCGTAGCCGACGAGACAGACTCCAATGTGACTAGTGAGATATCAGTGCTCTTGGGGATGGTGACAAACTCCGACAATGCATGGGGTGCGGTTGCAGCCGGAGCAGGCGCGGAGGGCTGCGGCGCATGGGATGCCGAGGCTGGAACCATAACCTGCTGCGCCACCAGCTGCGAACAAAGGAGGAAACAGAGAACGGCTTGAATCATTGAACGGATCATCGGAACTCCTTGCCTGGCGTTACAAGGACCGATGTTAGGATTGCGGCGGGCGGGGCTGGGAGCCGATTGGGACAGTTTCGCAAGTGTCCCAATACTCAGGCGGAAAGGAAATGCTGTTCTTCCTGTTTGCGCAACGCGGCCAACGTCGGCCCGTCGAGTAGCGTGAAGCGCAGCGGGAAGGCCCCCTTCGGCAACTCCAGCGCGGTGACCGCATCGCAGACCACGCCCGAGGCCGCTTCCAGCCCGCGCTTCCAACCGGGCTGCTTTGCGTCGCGCACCAGCAGGCTCTCCGGCGAGAGTCCGGCGGCAATCAGCAGCGTCTGGGCAATGCGCTGAAACTCCGTCCATCGCGAGGCGATGCCCACCAGCTCTCCAGCGTGCTCAGGCAGATAACGCTGCAAATGCGCCAGAAGCTCAAGCGAGACCGGATGCACCTCGAGCACGGTCAGCTCGATTCCTGCAGGCAGCAGCTTGCGCACCGCCGCGGCCTTGCTGGGCACGGTCACAGGCATTGACCCTTCCAGCAATCCGGGCTGCGCGCATTCTTCGGGGGCGCATCCGGCAATGGGCAGCGCCAATGCCTGCTCCATCTCGTGAATTACGATGCGGCGCAGTTCCGGGTCCGGGTCAATCACCAACCATCTGGACGGCGGCGTGAGCGCCAGCCAGCGGCGCAGCCGCTCCCGCACCAGCAACTCCGGCGCTCCCAGCTTGCGCGCGTTGGCCATCAGGTTGCCGATCAGCTGGTCGACGGCAAACTCGGCGGCAATCTCCGGCGAGAGCGGCGCGGAAGGCCGGGTGGCGCGGACATAGACGCCGCTGCCATGGCGGAATTCGAGCCAGCCTTCGCGTTCCAGCTCGCGGTAGGCGGCGCTGGCGGTGTTGGCGTGGATGTTGAAGCGCCGCGCCAGATCGCGGGTGCTGGGCAAGCGCTGGCCGGGGAGCAATTCCTTGCACAGGATGGCGAGGACCACCTGGGTGATCAACTGCTCGCGCAGGGAGACTTCGCCGGTACGGTTGAGCCAGAGACGCATGGAGTTATCAGGCGGCCAACTCCGCGGCCGGGGCGGGGACTGGCGCGTGCCTGGCGCGGCCGTAGAGGACGAGCAGGGCGACGAGCAGGAGCAGGATGACCGCAATGACGAGCAGGCTGCCTTCGGGGCCGTCGGCGCCGCCGCTCCACAGCGCGTTGCCCGCAGGGGTGGCGGTCAGGTAATGGCCCTGCGCGACCATACCGCTGTCGGCGGTGCCGTAGAAGTAGGTCTCGGCCCAGTCCCAGGCGGCGTGGCAGCCGATGGCCCACCAGGCCGAGCCGGTGACCCGGATGCTGACAACGAAGACAAACCCGATGGCCGCGGCGGCGAAGATGCCGATCCAGTTCTCGCCGTTGTTGCCGGTGTGGATGAAGCCGAAGAGGGTGGAGGTGACCCAGGCGGCCTGCCAGAAGCTGGAGCCCTCGGCCTTGTTCAAGTGCAGCAGCAGGCAGGGAACCAGGCCCAGCAGCGCGATGATATAGACGCCCCAGATGCCGTTGCCCTTGGCGCTGAGGAGCAGGCGCAGGCAAATGACGGCTACGGTGCCTAGCGCCCACCAGAAGTTGATGCCGCGGGTGAGGGTGAACTGGAGGTAGCAGCGGAAGATGCCCTCCTCGACGCAGCCCACCAGCAGGAAGGCGCCTCCCCAGAGCGCGGCATAGTTGAAGATTTGCCCGCCGGAGAGCGCGATGGGGCCGAAATGGAGCCATCCGCCCCAGGCCATGGCTCCCACCAGCAGCGAGAGCGCCGCAAACCCCGCGGCCAGACCCTCGAAAAAGTGGAACGAGCGGCGGGGGCCAGTGAGATTGAAGGCCAGGAGGCTGCGGCGGCGCTCGATGAGCGCCATGATCGCCGCTGCGCCCACCATGCCGAGGAACGGGATCAGCTCGCCGAAGAGGGCGGCAGTGGCCGTGAAATGGTTTTTCTGGTCGACAAGATGAAGCTTGAAAAACGCAAATCCCACCACGAAGCCAAAGAGGGAGAGCAGGAGGACAAAAGCCAGCACCGACCAGCCGGCGCGCAGGCCCTGGCCGCCCAGGAACACCCAGCGTACGGCGCGCGTTTCCCAGGGATCGGGGGCGATGGGAACGGGTTCGGGAGTGAGGGCTGCCTCCGGCGCGGGCTCGGCGGGGGGCGCTTCCGGCAGAGTGGGCTGAATCTCTGGCTCCATGGAGTCTCCTTGAAATCTGACAAGCATTCCGAGTGCAGAATTGTGCTGATGGAAAGATACCTTACGAAACGGCCCGGTGGGGAGTTCCGCGGTTAGAAAGAATCGGGCCACTCCTGAGCTCCGTGGAGAATTGCGAGCACATGGATCATTTTTTCGGCAAGGTGCCTCCAAAACGACGGCCCGACGGCCCCTGGCAGGGCGCCTGAGCGCGGCGGAATCCGCGTCCACGGCAGGCAATGGAGTCTCAATCGGAGGAGTTCTTCCATGGCCCAATGGGCTCGTTTCTACTCGTCGCGCAGGGCGACCATGGGATCGATGCGCGCTGCCCGCCGCGCAGGGAGCCAGCTTGCCAGCAGTGCAATGGCGGAAATCGCAGCCGTAATGGTTGCAAAGATCACAGGATCGTTGGGGCTGACTTCGTAGAGCAGGTTGGCGACGCCATGCGCCAGTCCAAACGCCAGCAAAAGGCCGGTGCATACCCCAATGCCCGTGAGCCAACCGGCGCGGCGCAGAATCATCCGCAATACGTCCTCGCGGCGGGCGCCCATGGCCAGGCGCACGCCGATTTCGCGGGTCCGCTCGCCGACCAGGTTGGCCATCACGCCGAAGATGCCGATGGCTGCCAGCAGCAGAGCGACAAGCGCATCGAAACCAAGCATCGCCGCCACATAAAACATGCCGGTCATGTTTTCGTGGATGAACTCTGCGTAGGTTTGCATCGCATCGAGCGGCAATGCGGGGTCAAGCGCCGCGAGCGCCTTCCTCGCCGCCGAGGCAATCGCCAGGGGATTGCCCTTCGTTTTAATCGCGTAGGTCATGCCGGGAGGCGGCAACTGCGCCACATCCGCATACACCGCGGCTGGCCGGTCCTTCAGCCACAGGAAATAATTCGTTTCTTCAGCGACGCCGACAATCGTCATCCACGGAGTCTCGTCCGGGCTCCCGGTTACCATGCGAATGCGATGCCCCAGCGGGCTTTCGCCGGGGAAATAGCGTGCAACAAACCCGCGGCTCACAATGGCCACACGCCGCGAGTGAAGGTCGTCGCTCTGGCTGAAGCTGCGTCCATCCACGATGGGGATTTGGAAAGCGCCGAAGTATCCCGCGCTCACCGGCAGCCGCAGCGCGCTGGGGGAGTTGCCGGTTGTCTGGGGGCGATTCTCGATCTGGCAATCGTCAACCCAGCCCCAATCGCTGTTGGGCAGAGCATTGGTCACCTCGGCATGCTCCACGCCCGGCAGCGTGCGCAGCCTGGCAAGACTCTGGTCGTACCAAGCCGCCAGCTTCGCCGGGGTATCGTAGCGCGCAACAGGCAGGTTGACGTTGAAGGTGAGCGTCTGCGCCGGCTGGTACCGGTCAGCCATGTGAAGCATCGCCAACATGCCCTTGCACATGAGAGCCGCGCCGATTACCAGGGCAACAGCGAGGGAAATCTGCGCAACCGCCAGAATGTTTCTCAGCTTGCTGCCTCGGCCCGTACCCACAACGGCCCGCGAGCCTGACTTCAGTTGCTCCACCAGATTGATGCGCAATGCTTCCAGCGCCGGAGCGAACCCCGAGACGATGCCCGCGACAACGGCGAGAAGAAGTGAGTACGCAAGCGCGCGGCCGTTCAGCGAGATATTGGACCAGCCTGCCATGAAGCGGGCAACCCGCTCCGGCATGGAGATTTCGCTGATGTGCATATCGGCCGCGGCGAACAGCAGCCCGCCCGCGCCACCGATCAGCCCCAGCAGAATGTTCTCAGTGAGCAACTGGCGCAGCAGGCGCCAGCGGCTCGCGCCCAGCGCGGTGCGCATGGCAATCTCAGGACGGCGGGCGATGCCGCGCGCGAATTGCAGATTGGCAATATTGGCACAGACCACCAGCAAGACAAAGAATGTGGCGCCCTGCACCAGACTGAAATAGAGATTCGTAAAATCGCCGTTGATGCCGGCCAGAAGAGAGTCGACCTTCACCGACCACCCCTGGTTCGTTGCCGGATACGCTTGCGACAAGTGGTCCGCGATCGTATTCAACTCGGCTTGCGCCTGGCCCTGGGTAACCCCTTTGCGCAGACGGCCGATCACAAGATAATCGTGCGCGCTGCGATTGTTGAGCTGCGCGTCGGTTGGCGCAAACGGTAGAAAGAAATCCGCCGTCGAGGGGTACTGCATGGTCTTCGGCATCACGCCGATCACAGTGTGTGCGCGCTGATCCAGCTCAATCTGCCGTCCCACCACCGCGGCATCGGAGCCGAAATGCGATCTCCAAAAGGGGTAACTCAGAACCGCAACGCTGTTCCTGCCGGGTTGAGTCTCGCTTTGATCGAACACGCGCCCTTTGAACGCGCTTGTCCGCATCACGCTGAAAAAGGATGGTGAGGTAAACTCCGCGTGCACGTGAGCGGCATCGCCGGCTCCGGTCAGGCTCATGCTGGCGTCACTGCGCACGGCTATTTCTTCAAAGGACCGGCTCTGCCGCTGCCAGTCGGCAAAATTCGCCAAGGCAGCCTGCTGATTGTCGGCGTGATTCTTCTGCTCGGAGACGGTCACCACCTGATTCAGTTCAGGCACTGCCAGGGGACGCAAGACCACCGCGTCCATGATGCTGAAGCCCGCCGTATTCACGCCGATGCCAATGGCCAGGGTGAGCACGGCTGTGATGGTGAAGCCTGGGGACTTCCACAACTGGCGGACAGCGTATTCGAGGTCCTGGAGCAAGGTTTGCAAGAAAGCCTCCGAAAAAATGGCGATTTGCCGATGGAGCTACATCCAGAGTAAGCGCACTTCAGGGGCCAAATCGGGAATTCGTCAAGTTATTGATTCTAAGAGTCGTGAATGAAAATGGGCGGCGAAGGCCCTGGCCGTTCTGTTCGGAATTGAAAAGTTCCGTTCGCAAATGGACAGTGGGGCGCGCCTTTGGGGGGTGGGAAAACTGGGTAGTGGGCTACTTTGGATTTCCACAGGCGAAGTATGGCATAAAACATGCCTACTGAGCGGCTGGCCCAACTTCACCTGATCACCTATTTTGGTGCCACTACGAGAGTTCCAACTTTGCAAGTGCGCTTAACAAGATATCCCGGTCTTTGAGAGAAGGCCCGATCACAGGCTTCGGGACAAGGGCGACGACCTCGTCCATATCCCAAATGTGCTTTGTAAGGCCTGCCTCCATTGCCGGCGATACGCGGAGCGACTTGTGTTGCCAGCAAAAGTTGTAATACATGAAGTTCAAAGCTACTGCGTTCCTATGCTGTTCGAGTGTTTTGCTGAAGCCGTTTGTCTTTCTGATGAACCGCCTCATTGCCATCCTCATATTGAGGTTTTGCCTCTCCACGTGAGACGTGGTCGCATAGGCTAGATCAGGATTGCCCGAAATTACACTTCGAATGGATATCTTCTTGTTCCCGGAGGAAGTATTTTGATGGCCAGCGTTCTGTGGAACTTCGAACTTTCGTAGCATTACGTAGTCGATGTCGCATCCAAAGGCCTTCTCTATTGCCTCTGGGTAGAGCCTCAAGCCGTCGGTAGTCATCTGGACTCGGCTAGCAATCCGGCTGGCGCAATCCGCCAGGAATCGCGTTGCCGTTGGCTCATCTCGCTTGTTGACGGCGTACGATATGACGAGCTTGGTATCCGGGTCAAATGCGACCCAAGTCCAGGCATCGCCGCACCCTTTAGCTAATTTAGCCACATCGGCGTTCTTTTGCTTGCACCCTACGTAGCTCCAAATTTCGTCGACTTCTAGCCGTTTCGGCTTGAGGTTACGCACGTGCTTATTGTGATAGTCAGCACAGGTGGTTCCCAAGTCAGCAACAAGCTTGAGGATAGCCGTCTTCGATACGCCCGTCATCCGCTCGATTCCCCTGATTGAATTGCCCTCAACCAGCATGCTCGCAACCCTTGATCGAATCTCCGGTTGCAACTGTCTTAGTTCTAGCAGGCACATTCCCTAACTATCGGCAAGGACCGAGTCCACGATAAAGGTAAACCGGCCTAATAGGTCTACCCTTCCTCGATTAGAGGGTCAGAATGGGTAGCTTTGGATTTCCCTAATGGTCGGTTTGCCAGGTGCCTGTCGAACGCCGTGCCATGGGCACAAGCGTATTAAGCAAGTGCTCGGCGCAAGATCTCGCGGTCTACAAGGTTCACACGAACAACAGGCTTTGGGATCATCACCAGGAGATGCTCCAAGTCCCATATCGATGTGCTCAGGCCAGCTTGCATAGCCGGCGTTACTCGCAACGTCTGATGGACCCGGCAGAAGTTGTAGTACATCACGTAGAGAGCCACCGAGTTTGCATGGTTTTCAAGCTTCTTGCTGAATGCGTTGGTAAGCCTTGTGTACCGCCGCATCATCATCCTCATGCTCAGGTTCTCCCGCTCGATATAGGACGTGCTAACGTAGGCTGGGTCTGGGTTACCAGTGACGGTCTTCATGTCCGCGCCGATCACGCGGCCAGGAGAATACCGGCGCTGTTCCTCGTCTGAAGGCGCTCCGTAAATCTTCTGAAGTTGCGCGTAGTCAATGTCGGATCCGAAGGCTTCTTCGACAGCATCTGGGTATAAGCGAAGGGCGTCCGTGGTGAACTGGAGGCGGCTTATTACGCGGCTGGAGCAATCCGCAATGAATTCTTTTGCGGAGGCGGCATCTCTGGTGCCCACCAGGTATGACACGATCAGTTTGGTGTCGGCGTCGATTGCCACCCAAGTCCAGACGTCACCCCATCCGTTAGCCTTCTGAGATGACGAAGCGTTCTTCTGCTTACAGCCAACGAAGCTTCAGATCTCGTCGGCCTGTAGCCGCCTGGGCTTCAGATTCCGCACGCGAGCGTCGTGTGAGACGGCGCACGCCGTTCCTAAATCGTTCAAAAGCTTGAGAATGGTAGTCTTCGAATTGCCGGTTAGCCTCGATATCGAACGAACCGAAACCCCCTCCACCAGCAAGTTTGCGATCATCTTCCGTTTGCAGATCGGCAGTATTCTCATAAAGAGCCCCTTTCAATATGCTGATCATAGTGAGCATTCCTTCACCATGCAACGTTACTTAAGATAGAAACTCATCAACTTACACGCGCAAAGTGAGTAAATGCTCGCGTACAATTCCAAGTGTGAGGAACCGGGATTCTGAACACCTGGCCAAGCTGCGGGACTACTACGCCCGGCACGGGGTTATGCCGTCTTTTAGTGGGATATCGAAGCTGCTTGGCTTTCGTTCGACTGCGGCCGTGGCGGGCCTGACTAGCAGGCTCAAGACAGCCGGATACCTAACCTCTACGCCGGATCGTCGCCTGTGCCCGGGGGACCGTTTCTTTGAATACCCTCAGGTTGGGACGATTCAGGCCATCAACCACCTTCCCGCCTTCGAGATACGGGGAGAACGCTGCAACATTGTCGAGCGCCTTGTAGGCATGCCATCGCAAACTGTGATCTTAAAGGTTCGCGGAGAATCGATGATTGAAGCCGGCATTATGTCCGGCGACTATGTCGTCGTTCAGAAGGGGGCACAGGCCAAAGTCGGTGACATCGTAGTTGCTGCCACCGGTCAAGATTACACTGTCAAATTCCTGGTCCGTGATGACGACGGTTTTTACCTCAAGGCCGGCAATAAGGAATACAAGGACATCCGCCCCGTGGAATCGATGGAAATCTTTGGTGTCGTTACGGGGTCATTTCGCCAATACTGAATTGGAACTAGTTTTTTTGAGGAGGCAGCATTTTGAGTAACTTGAATTTAAAACCATCGAGCGCAGCTGTACAGAAGTACTACGCTACGGTCGAGCAATTTTCCCGTGCCCACTTCGATAAAGAGGGCAACATCCGCGGCGCATTCGAAGACCTTCTCAAAAACTGCTCTCGCCAGTACGGCTGGACCGTTGTTCCCGAGTATTCGTTTCCTCGTAAAGATCGAAATCCCGCGAGCATCGACGGGGCGATTCTTGACGCCTTCAATATTCCGCGCGGCTATTGGGAGCTGGACAGTGCCAGGTTCTCT
>PLGM01000001.1 GCA_003139795.1 Acidobacteriaceae bacterium
GAGGGCCGCGGCTGGATGTTCGCCGCCGGTGAGCTGGCCATGACCGCCCACGACCTCGCCCTCTGGGATGAAAGCCTCATCGCCCAATCCATCCTCAAACCCGACAGCTACAAACAGATGTTCACTGAGGTCAAGCTCAAGGACGGCAAAGGCGCCCACTACGGCCTCGGCGTCGGGGTTGCAGACCGTGACGGCCACCGCTCCATCGAACACAGCGGCGAAGTCTCCGGCTTCGTCTCCGATAACGAAGTCCTGATTGACGATGGCGTCGCCGTAGCCGTCCTCACCAACCAGGACGCCGTCGGCGCAGCCTCCACCATCGCCCGCCTCGCCGCTCCCGCCGTGCTCAACGCCCCCGCCACCGCACCCGAGCAGCAAGCCATCGACCTCTACCACGGCCTCCAGCAAGGCCGCATCGACCGCGCCCTCCTCGCCCCCAACCTAAGCGACTACTTCACCCCCGAAGCCCTCGCCGACTTCCAAACCAGCCTGGCTCCTCTCGGCGACCCCCTCACCTTCCGCCAATCCCGCGAGGAACTCCGCGGCGGCATGACCTTCCGCAGCTTTGATCTCGTCTACCCCGGCAAGCGCCTCACCCTCACCACCTACACCTACCCCGACGGCAAACTCGAGCAATACCTCATCGCCCCCACGGAGTAGCGCACAAGCGTCGCTTCGCCCCCTGTCCGTTCCCCATAAAAGCTCCGTGCCCCATCCTTTCGCCTTTTTTCTGGCGAAAGGGTGGGATACCACGAACCCCACCCGTCCGCACCTCCGCGATACACTTAACTTGATCATGTTTGAAAACCTCACCGACAAACTCCAGCGCGCCTTCAAATCCCTCCGCGGCCAGGGCACGCTCACTGAAGAAAACATCGCCGAAGCCCTGCGCGAAATCCGCGGAGCCCTGCTCGAAGCCGACGTCAACCTCAACGTCGCCCGCGACCTCATCGAGCAGATTCGCATCAAGGCCGTCGGCACCGAAGTCCTCACCGCCCTTTCCCCCTCCGAGCAGGTCATCAAAATCGTCCGCGACGAGCTTATCGCCCTCCTCGGCAAGGACACGGCCCGCTTCAAATTCGCCTCGCAGCCGCCTTCGGTCATTCTCATGGCCGGCCTCCAGGGCTCCGGCAAAACCACCACCGCCGGCAAGCTCGCCGCCTGGCTCAAAAAGGGCGGTCACCGCCCCATGCTGGTTTCGGTCGACGTCTACCGCCCCGCCGCCCGCGAGCAACTCAGAGTCGTCGCCAAATCCATCGAGGCCAAGCTCTACGAAGGCGACCAGAAGGGCGAGCCCGCCAATTCAGCCCTCGTCGAACGCCTCGCCAAGGAAGCCCGCCGCGAAGCCGTCATCATGGGTTGCGACACGCTCATCGTCGACACCGCCGGCCGCCTCCACATCGATGAGGAGCTCATGACCGAGATGGAGCGCCTCAAAAAGCTCCTCAACCCCTCTGAAATCCTCTTCATCGCCGACGCCATGACCGGCCAGGACGCCGTCCGCTCGGCCCAGGACTTCCACACCCGTCTCGGCCTCACCGGCGTCATCCTCACCAAGATGGACGGCGACGCCCGCGGCGGCGCGGCGCTCTCCATCCGTCACGTCACCGGCCAGCCCATCAAGTTCATCGGAGTAGGCGAAAAACCCGACGCCTTCGAGCCCTTCCATCCCGACCGCATCGTCGGCCGCATCCTCGGCATGGGCGACATGATGTCCCTCATCGAGAAGGCCGAATCCACCCTCGACCGCAAAAAGTCCGAGGAGTTCGCCAAGAAAGCCCTTCTCGGCGACGGCTTCACCCTGGAAGACTTCCGCGACCAGCTCCGCCAGATCAAGAAGATGGGCTCCATGGAGTCCATCCTCAAGATGCTCCCCTCCGTAGGCCCCTTCGCCGGTCTCCAGCAAGCCTCCAAGCAAGTCGACGAAAAGCAATTCGTCCGATTGGAAGCCATCATCAACTCCATGACCCCCATCGAGCGCCGCAACCACGAAATCATCAGCGGCAGCCGCCGCAAGCGCATCGCCGCCGGCAGCGGCACCAGTGTGCAAGACGTAAACCAGCTCCTCCGCCAATACGCCCAGATGGCCAAAATGTTCAAGCAAATGGGCAAAGGCGGTTTAGCCAGAAACATGATGCGCGGCGGCCTAAGCGGCATCGGCCTGGGCGGCAAACAACGCTTCGGGCGATAGTGGTCATGTCTCTCGCGCACAAACTTTCATCGCGTTGCATCTTTCCAGAGGCGCAAGCATGACCCTCCTTCAAGACCAACTCGACGAGATCACCGCCAACACCCGCCACCTGGTCCAAGCCGATCGCCTCGCCGTCGGCGAGCGCGCCGTCTCCGACCTCTTCTCGACCGGCATCGAAGACCGCATCCTCCCCGTCGGCGCAACCGCCCCCGAATTCGCCCTCAACGACGCCACCGGCCGCCTGGTCCGCAGCAAAGACCTGCTCGCCCTCGGCCCCATGGTCATCAAGTTTTTCCGCGGCCGCTGGTGCCCTTACTGCGTCACCGAGCTCGAAGCCTGGCGCGACCTCTACGGCACGCTCCGCGAGCGCGATGGCCTGATGGTTGCGATAGGCCCGCAGATCGAGCGCCAAAGCGACTTCATGGCCGGCCAGCACGGCCTGCCCTTCCCTGTTCTTTCCGACCCCGGCTGCGCCCTCGCCGAAAAGTTCGGCCTGGTCTACACCGTCCCCGAGTATCACCGCGCCTACTATCTCTCCATCCTCGTCAACATCCCCTTCGTCAACGGCGAACCAAGCTGGCGGCTCCCCATCCCCGCGACTTATGTGATCGCCCGCGACCGCCGCGTCCTCTTCGCCGAGGCCCACGCCGACTTCCGCGTCCGTCCCGAGCCCGAAGAAGCCCTCGCCGCCGCCTTCGCCCACCACAACCGCTAGCATGGTTGTTGATAAATACAGGATGGTTGTTTATGAATATCTGTCATCCTGAGCGAGCGCAGCGAGTCGAAGGACCTGCGGTTGCCTCTCGGTCATATCCATAGTCTTCTCGGCGATATCTATTTCCCTGGTATCCAGGCGCCGATCAAACCCTGCACCCGCTCCGCCGTAACTCCATTCAGCAAGAACACCTTACTCCGAGATAACTCGCCACTAACAAGCACCACCGCATTTTTCGGCAAGCCAAACGTCTCCGCCAGAAACTCCACCAGCGCTGAGTTAGCTCGTCCCTCCACCGCCGGCGCCTGCACCGCAATCTTCAGTCGCGCCTTCTCACCCTCGCAGTAGACTCCCAAAATCGCCGTCTTCTTCCTCGCACCCGGCAGAGCGCGAACCGCCAGCGTCACTCCGCCTGCCACCGCCCGAATCATTCCGGCCCCCTATAAGGCTTGCGCTTCCCAAACAGCGCCGTCCCAATCCGAATTCGCGTCGCGCCCTCTTCAATCGCCAGCCCAAAATCCCCGCTCATCCCCATCGACAGCACATCCAGCCCCAACCTCGGATGCGCCGCCGCCCACCGCTCCCGCCACTCCCGCAAGCTCCTGAAGCAAGCCCGCGTCACATCCTCCGCCGCGCCCCAGGGCGCAATCGTCATCAGCCCCCGCGTTTCCAAATGCTCCAGCCCCGGCAGCCGTTCCAGCAATTCCGCCGCCTCCTCCGACTCCGGCTCCAGCCCAGCCTTTGTCTCCTCCGGGCTCAGCTTCACCTCGATCAGCACCGGCAGCCGCTTGCCCAATCTCCCCGCCGCCTCGTTCACCCTCTCCGCCAGCCGCACCGAATCCACCGCATCCACCGCGTCAAAAAGCTCCGCCGCCCGCGCCGCCTTGTTCGTTTGCAGATGTCCAATCAAATGCACCCGCACCGGCCCACCACCCGCACCGCCCGCAGCCCCACCCCTGCGCAACCCTTCCAGCTCCGCAGCCTTGGCCGCAAACTCCTGTACCCGGTTTTCCCCAAACAGCCTCAGCCCCAGCCCTGCCGCCTCCGCCACCGTGGCCGCCGGATACGTCTTCGTAACGGCCATCAGCTCCACGTCATCGCGCCCGCGCCCAGCCCTCCGGCAAGCGGCCGCCATCGCCTCTTCCAGCCGTTCCAGATTTTCCTTCAGCCCGCTCAGCGCCCATGCTCCTCTAAGTACTTCTCCGCCTCCAGCGCCGCCATGCACCCCGACCCCGCCGCCGTAATCGCCTGCCGGTAGCGCCGGTCCTGCACGTCCCCGCACGCAAACACTCCGGGAATGACCGCCCCCTTGTGCGTCGTCAGCACGTTCCCTGTCGTCTTGATGTACCCATCCCCATCCAGATCCATCTGTCCGGCAAACATCTTTGCATTTGGCTCGTGCCCGATCCCCAGAAACAGCCCGCTGATCTTGAGTTCGCACTCCACGCCCGTCTTCACATCCTTCAGCCGCAGCCCCTTCACTTCCTTCTCTTCGAGGCCCAGCACTTCCTCCACCACCGTGTTGGTGCGCAGCTCAATGTTGGGATGCGCCATCGCCCGCTCCAGCATGATCTTCGACGCGCGGAAGCTCTCCCGCCGGTGCAGCAGCGTCACCTTCGATGCGAACCGCGTCAGAAACAGCGCCTCTTCCATCGCCGAGTCGCCTCCGCCCACCACCGCAATCTCTTTCCCGCGGAAGAAGAATCCGTCGCACGTCGCGCAGCTTGAAACCCCATGCCCAATCAGCGCCTGCTCACTCTTGAGCCCCAGCCACCGCGCGCTGGCCCCGGAGGCCACAATCAGCGTCCGCGTCGAAATCTCCCCCGCCGGCGTGTGCAGCTTGATCGGCCGCGCCCCCAGATCAACCTTGTTCAGATGAGCCAGCTCGAACGTCGCCCCAAACCGCTCCGCCTGCTTCTTCATGTTGTCGATCAGTTCCGGCCCCAGAATCCCATCCGGAAAGCCGGGAAAGTTCTCCACCAGCGTGGTAATCGAAAGCTGTCCCCCCGGCTCGTGCCCCTCAAGAACCAGCGGTTTCAATCCGGCGCGTGCGGTGTAAATGGCCGCCGTAAGCCCCGCGCAGCCCGAGCCCAGAATTACCGTGTCGCGAATCTCTCTCATAAGGTTTCCCGTCTCGATTTTAGATGCTTCCCCTCCGCCCGCCGTTTCAGTCCAGCGCCGCGGCCAGCAGCGAAGGCCGCTCCGTGGCCAGCTTCACCACCAGCTCCCCGAACAGCGTATTGGCCCACGCAAACCACGGCCGCGTGAACTTCATCGCATCGTCCTTCCCAAACGACTCGTGCATGAACCCTGTCCCCGCCGTCGTATCCCGAAGCCAGCGCAGACACTGCCTTATCTCCTGCTCGTCCGTCGTGGTCAGCGCGCGGTACATGATCGACATCGGCCAGATCATATTCAACCCCTCGTGTGGCCCGCCCACGCCTTCGGCCGCCTTTCCGCGGAAGAAATACGGATTCGACTCGCTCAGCACAAGCTGCCGCGTCCGCAGGTAAAGCGGATCGTCCACTCGGCAGCAGCCAAGATAGGCCAAGCTCAGCAATCCCGGAGCATTGGCATCGTCCATCATCAACGCGTTGCCGTAGCCGTCCACCTCATACGCCCAGATCTCTCCAAACTTTGCATGTTGCGCCTTCCCGTACTGCTCCAGCGCCCGCTCCACCTCCGCGGCCAATGCCTCCGCCTCTTGGGCCAGCTTCGCGTCGTCCAGCGCGTGCGTCGCCAGCGCCGCCAACTGCCGCAGGCTCACCACCGCAAACAGATTGGCGGGAACAAACAACGGATAGATGCAGGCGTCGTCCGACGGCCGGAACATCGAGAAGATCATTCCCACCGGCAGCGCCGGATTGCCAAAACCGCCCAACGGCACCGTGTCGTATGGAACCGCCGACTCCCGCTCAAACGAATACGGCCCCGGGCCCTGCTTGCGCTGCTGCGCGCGAAAGGTCCGCACAATCGTCCACGCCGCTTCCTTCCACCGCGCATCGAAGGGCCGCGTATCTCCCGTCTCCCGCCAATACCCATGCGCCAGCCGGATCGGATAGCAAAGCGAATCCACCTCCCACTTGCGTTCTCCCACACCCGCGTGGTGCTCGGTCTTGTCGTTCACCGCCCAGCTCAGCGGCGCCGCTGTCGCATCCCGCATGAACGCATTCGCATACGGATCCAGGAGAATCATCCGCGCCTGGCGCCGGATCGCGCCCTCCAGCAACTCGCGCAGCTTTGCATCCTCCTTCGCCAGCGTCAGATAAGGCCACATCTGCGCCGAGGAGTCGCGCAACCACATCGCGTCGATGTCGCCCGTCACGATATACGTATCCGGTTTGCCCTCAAAGCTGCCCGGCCAAACCGTCGTGTCCAGCGTGTTCGGAAAGCAATTCTCGAAGATCGTAGCCAGCGCCGCATCGCCCATCCCCCGCTGAATCCGCGGTATCAGCGCCTCCACCGCCGCGCTGGTGAAATGCCGCTCCCCCCTGGCCGGCCGTCCGTGCGGCAACTCCGCCCCCAACGCCGCAACGGCTCCCCACCCGCTCTGCGCAATCGCCCATGCGGCGGTCGCCCCTTTCATCCAATCTCGCCGGCTCATCTCGGCCATTCTCCACTCCCTCTTTCGCACTCGCCTCAGCAAGACTACCGCGTCCTTCATTATGATGTCGTTTATGGCCAATCTGACTCTTATCTACGGTCTCCGGCTCCTCCCCGAAGGCGAGGTCACCGAGATCCACGACGCAACCCTCAAACTGGCCAACGGCCATGAAGCCCACGTCACCATGCATCTCATCGAGGGCTCCCGCGTAGAAATCGAAGCCCAGCTCAAGCGCAGCCTCGACGCCTTCTTCGACTTTTACCCCGAGCTCTGAGCCGCGCCTTTTCCCCCGCCCGCCAGGGCCGCAACCTGCGTCCGTCCATTCGGGAGAGCTGTCAACCTTGCCCCTCCGGAGCACTAACTCGCGCAAAGCCTTTCGACTCCAAATGGAGTGGACCCCAAAATTGAGA
>PLGM01000118.1 GCA_003139795.1 Acidobacteriaceae bacterium
ATCTGCAACCGTAACCATTCACCATTCGGCTGCCGCAGCGGCCGGATGGGCAACTGGCCCGGATCATTCACCGGATAAAGTGCCTGCTGCCGGCCTTCCGAATCGAAGTCCTGGCGAAAATATCCTTGACCGTAGAGCAAGCCGACTCCGACTACCGGAACACCCAGGTCGCTCGCGGCCTTCATCTGGTCGCCTGCTACGTTGCCAAGTCCGCCCGAGTAGATGGGCAGCGCCTCGCTCAACATGAACTCCATGCTGAAGTAGGCGACGGAAGTGAGCGCGGCGCCCGGGTGCTTGTTCTGGAACCATGCGTCTGCATGATAGGATTCCCGATTTTGGCTTAGTAGATTGTCGAGACGCGTGCGAAATTCCGGCGCGCCCAACACAGCCTTGATCTTCTCCTGTGAAACCGTCCGCAAGATGACCCACGGATTCTGTGTGGTCGCCCAGAGTTCTGGATCTAGGCCTTCCCACAGTTCGTCCGCTGCATGGTTCCAGGACCAGTGCAGGTTGAACGCCAACTGAACCAGCGCATCGATTCCATCAACTTTCAGCCAATTGGCAGGCGCCTTCGGATCATTCAATGTGTCCCCCCTATGTGCCGTTATCCACGAAGCAGAGACCGCCGTCCCAAATGCCTTGCCAACGATAGCCTCGGCCTCAATTCTATCCGCTTTTCGCTTAGCTGTCGGTGAACATGGCCTTTTGCGGATGTCCCTTGGCCAGTGGAGCCGGAGCAATCGAATCGCTGAAGTCCGCCGTCCATTGCCAGTTTCTGATCTCGGGCATATCCTCCAGGTGCTTGCGAATGTAGTCGTGATGCTCTTCGAGCTTCTTGCCGAACAGATCGACTGCGGTCGCAGCCTGCACGCGAAGCCGCGGTATGTGCTTCAGCGCGTCCAGCGCAAGGTGGAAGCGGCTCATTTCGTTCAGCACCACCATGTCGAACGGGGTGGTGGTCGTACCGTAATCCATATAACCATGCACATGGAAGCGCGCCTCGTTGGAGCGCCCATGAACCAGGGTATGAATGAGCCAGCGATTGTTGTGGAAGGCGAAGATCACGGGTGCGCTTTCGGTGAACAGCGCGTTGAAGGACATTTCGTCCATCTCGTGCGGATGTTTGTCTGGATACATCAGAGACATCAAATCCACTACATTGACAACACGCACCTTGATGCCGGGTACGTGCTTCTGCAAGAGCCATGACGTCGCGCAGATCTCAATGGTCGGCACGTCGCCGGCGCAGGCCAGCACCACGTCCGGCTCTCCCCCGCCGTCGTTGGTCGCAAACTTCCACGTGGATGCGCCGCGCGAACAGTGCTCCAGAGCCTCATCCATGTTCAGCCACTGCAGTTGCGGTTGCTTTCCGCAAGTGACGACGTTCACATAGTTGCGGCTCCGCAGGCAATGGTCGAAGACGCTCAGCAGACAGTTGCTGTCCGGTGGATAGTACACGCGGATCACTTCACTCCTGCGTGCCAGCGCGTTGTCCACAAAGCCCGTGGCCTGGTGACTGAATCCGTTGTGATCGTTCCGCCATGCATGGCTTGTGAGCAGAACATTCAGGGATGCGATGGGCCTGCGCCAGTCATACTCACGGCATTGCTCCAGCCATTTGGCATGTTGTGTGAGCATCGAATCCACAACCTGCGCGAAAGCCTCGTAGGAGGACCACATGCCATGCCGGCCGGTAAGCAGGTATCCTTCGAGCCATCCCTCGCAGAGATGTTCGCTCAATACCTCCAATACTCGTCCATCCGGGCCCAGTTCGTCGTCGATCGAGACAATCTTCGCCATCGAACAGCGCTTGGTGGCCTCGAAGATGGAGTTCAGGCGATTGGAATTCGATTCATCGGGACAGAACATGCGAAAGTTAGTCAGATTCATTCTGAAGATATCCCGAAAGAAATCTCCAAGCTTGCGCGGAGCCTCGGCCAGAACCTGACCCGGTCCGGGGATCTCGAGCGCATAATCCGTGAAGTCGGGCAGAGCGAGTGTAATGAGTTCCCGTCCGCCATTTACATGAGGATTGCCTCCCATGCGACGATTGCCGACGGGCGCGAGGGCTGCCAATTCATCGATGAACTTACCATTCTCGTCGAAGAGTTCGTGAGCTTTGTAGCTCTTCATCCAGGCTTCAAGAATCTTCAGATGCTCGGGATTTTCGCGAACGGTTGCGAGCGGAACCTGATGAGCACGGAAGGTGCCTTCGATCGGGATTCCATCCACTTCCTTCGGACAGGTCCACCCCTTGGGTGTGCGCAGGATGATCATGGGCCAGACGGGCTGCTTCTTGAATCCGTTCTTGCGGGCCTCATTTTGAATTGCACGAATCTCCGCATAGCAGTCGTCCAACGTTCCAGCCAAAAGCTGATGTACGACTTCAGGATCGTCGCCCTCGACAAAGTAAGGCTTGTAACCGCGCCCCGTATACAGAGCCTTCAGATCTGCATCGCTGGTGCGTCCCTGTGCGGTCGGCCCGGAGATCTTGTAGCCGTTCAGGTGCAGAATCGGAAGCACCGCTCCGTCCCGCACAGGATTGAGGAAGTTGACCGACTTCCAGCTGCCTTCAAGCGGACAGGTCTCGGATTCGCCGTCGCCAACGACGCATGCAACGATCAGATCCGGATTGTCGAATGCCGCACCAAAGGCATGAACCAGCGAGTAGCCAAGCTCCCCGCCCTCGTGCATCGAGTTCGGGACGTGAGGTCCGCAATGACTGGGCACGCCGCCCGGCGTAGAGAACTTCCTGAACATGAGCCGCATGCCGTTCTCGTCGGATGTAATTTCAGGATGGACCTCGGTGTATGTTCCTTCCAGATAGGAGCAGGCATTCAGGGAGGGGCCACCGTGTCCAGGTCCGGAGATGTAAATGATGTCCGCATCATTCTCTTTGATGAGGCGGTTCAAATGAATGTAGATGAGGTTTTGTCCCGGCGAAGTTCCCCAGTGGCCAAGGAGCCGTGGTTTGATCTGCTCTGCCGAGAGCGGCTCTCGCAGCAGGGGGTTTTCGAATAGATAGATCTGGCCGATGCACAGATAGTTCGCAGCCCGCCAGTAACGATTCATCTTGTCAAGCAACTCCGGCGAAAGGGGGGCCTTGGGCGCCGGGGCTTTTGCTTCGCTCTTGCCGTCTGCCGCAATCGCTGTCGACAGACTCACGTCAAAGATAAACCCGGACGAATTGCCAGACTGATCGAAGTTCTTGCCGGACGATTGAGGGATGTTATCCCGATCAGGGCCTTTTGTGATTTCTGTGGTAGCCATAACGACGGTTCCTTTCTCTTTCTCCGCAACTGCTGACAGCCCGGCAGCGGCTTTCAGACTTCAGATTGTTTGCATCTTCCTGTGATGCGCTCCTGCGTCACTTAACAAGCAGCTTGCGTATCGATTGCAGCTCGGCCAGGTGCTTTGAGGTTGTCTCGGGATATGCCATCTTGAGTCCCTTCAGCGCGTCAAGAACGATCTGGGAAACAATCAGGCGGGCGTCGTCCTTATCGTCGGCGGGAACAACATACCAGGGAGCGTGATGCGTGCTGGTCGCGCTCAGGCACTCCTCGTATGCTTTCACATAGTCTCTCCAGAATCTCCTCTCGTGAACGTCTGCCAGACTCAACTTCCAGTTCTTGTCGGGGTCATCGATGCGCGCCAGGAAGCGCTTGCGCTGTTCATTCTTCGAGAGGTGCAAAAACACCTTGACGATGCGCGTGCTGTTACGGTCAAGATGCTTTTCGAAATCCACAATCGAACGATATCTGCCTTCCCATTTGGACTTATCGTCGCGTAACTCCTTGGAAAGCCCTTCGTTGCGGAGCTGCTCCGGATGGACGCGAACCACCAGCACCTCCTCGTAATAGGAACGATTGAAAATGCCGATCCGTCCGCGCTCGGGAAGGCGGCACGTAGTGCGCCAGAGGAAATCGTGTTCAAGTTCTTCAGCGCTGGGCTGCTTGAAGCTGAAGACTTCACAACCTTCCGGATTAATCCCGGACATCACGTGCCGGATGGCGCCGTCCTTGCCGGCCGCGTCCATGCCTTGAAAAATCAAGAGTAGCGCGTAGCGATTGGATGCGTAATGAAGTTGCTGCAACGCGCTTAATTCCTTCACGTGTTCTTCCAGCAATTCGCGATAATGCTTTTTCGACTTGGTAAGAACCGGCCCGGCCGTCGGCCACTCGCTGAGGTCGACCTTTTTGTCGGGCGGTACACGGTAGGTGTTCGAATCGATATTCATCCTGTCCCTTCTGCGTTGCGCAAGCACCTAAGCAGTCTGTTTCCGGGCCGACTCATCGCGGTGGGTTTCCCGCTCCGCCTCGAGCCAGTCCTGATCCTGCTGGCTCTCGCCGTGCGCTCGCTGCTGGTAGAGTTCATAGGCCCGTGTGGCGATCGCTTGTGTATCGTCGGCAGGCTCCTTGGGAGGCTTGCGAAAAGTATCTTCCTGCGCAGGTGTCCAATCTGTACAAAGTTGCTCAAGAGCGGTTCAACGCCGACTCATTGGAAGGCTGCGATGGCGGCACTGTTGCGGCTCTATGACCTGTGGAGGCAGCCAGGAAAATTAGGAGATGACAAGGGTAGACGCATTGGTTGGCTGCGAGTCTTTACCGATGGAGCGCGGGGCAATGATGTTTCGGCCCGAGTGACGGGCTACACGGAAGTGATTCAGGGTTAG
This sequence comes from Acidobacteriaceae bacterium, assembly GCA_003139795.1. Classification (GTDB taxonomy): domain Bacteria; phylum Acidobacteriota; class Terriglobia; order Terriglobales; family Acidobacteriaceae; genus Telmatobacter. Next base: position 4,673 of record PLGM01000118.1, read on the forward strand.
GTTACGAGAACCGTCGATGTCTGTCACTACAGGCATAAATTGG
>PLGM01000281.1:0-127 GCA_003139795.1 Acidobacteriaceae bacterium
TACCGCCTCGGCTACCCCTCTTTCGGGAGGGCCTCCCTGGAAACGCAATACCCGAGTTGGCCCGGCTTGCCGGGTACGCCCGCCGTTGCGGAAACTCCAGCGCCGGGGTAAGGGTGAAATGGTGCGG
>PLGM01000281.1:141-21113 GCA_003139795.1 Acidobacteriaceae bacterium
GACCAAATAGGGAGGGAAGCGTCCGCCAGAGCCAGGCGGCGTTGCGCACCGGCCCGGCGCGCCCAGGCGGCTCGATGGGGTCCCCGGCGACAGGTCTTCGTCGCTGGGGTGCCTCGATGCACGTGCCGAAACCTCCGGGTAGGTCGCTGATGAGCGTCCGCGGCGACGCGGCGCCTAGAGGAATGACCGCACACGACAGAATTCGGCTTACAGGCTCCTCTTGCCGAATTTCATGGTCCCCGCCGGCAACTCTTCGCCGTCGGGACCGCAAACGACAGCCCCGGCCGGGAACCCTCCCGCCGGGGCTGACCATTTGGAAGCAGCGGAGTTGCTGGCCCTCTACAGGCCCGCTGGATGCCGACCATCGCTACGATCAAAGCGAGAATTGATACAGATCCTTAAAAAAAACCTATCTCGAGATAGTTTCCCACTGGTATTTTGATCCTGCTGTGGAGAACACCTTCCAAAGCCGTCGCCTCCGATCGGCCCATGAAATAGCATTTCTATTATTACGGCACGTAGGATTCCGATGCCTCGAAATAGGCGGCCCCAAAACGGAAATCTTCTGCTCTTTCCTGCTTCGCTTCCCGAGACCGAAGAAGGCATCGAGGCTGCTGGTATTCGCGAACCTAATCCCAAAGCAACTGTCACCGCGAGGGCCGCTCTTCCAAGGCAATCAAAAAGCACGCTGTTTGTAAGGCTTCTAGAAGCTGGGGCCCGGCCGCCGGTGGTAGCCCACCCCGGCGAGGATCTCGGCTACGATCTGTTTGCTCTGGAAACCACCCTGCTCGCTCCCCGCGCCACCGTCAGGGTGCGCACCGGCATCGCCGTCGAGGCCCGCCATCCCGCCACCGGAGTCCCGCTCGGCCTCCTGGTCCGCGACCGCTCCTCCATGGCTGCCAGGGGAATCGCCACCACCGGCGGCGTCATCGATGCCGGCTACCGCGGCGAAATCCTGGTCCTCATGACCAACCTCGGCCACGCTCCCGTCGAGCTCAAGGCCGGCGAAAAAATCGCCCAGATGGTCCCCGTCCCCGTCCTCACCGGCCCCGTCGAAACCGTTGAGACCCTCGAAGACTCCGCCCGCGCCGAAAAGGGATTTGGCAGCTCGGGAACCTGACCCCACCCCCGATTCCATGCCCTCCCGATCCTCAAATCCCCATGAATCCATCCCCCGGAACCTCCCCGCACTTTTCTGCGTATCGGAATGTGGGCAAAACAGCCCCCAAACGGCAACCGAGCCCTGTCGCGCCCGGCTCTCTCAACCCCCTTAGGCGGCCTGAACGCTTTGTGCCGCGTCAATAGGAATAGGCATCCGGGATTCGCAGCCTCCGGACATTGCGTAAACTAGGGAAACCCGGTAGCGGACGCTTGTGTGCATCCGGCAACGCGCAACGCCGCGGCGGCGGATCGCCGCTCCCGGCTGTGCTGCGGCAAGTACACCCCATCGGACCGACGGCCTTTTGCCGGAGGCTGGAAGCTGGAAGTACGAAAGCGGAACCATGCAATTCAATGAGGCCTTCAAACTCGCGCTGCAATCCCTCTGGGCCAACAAGCTCCGCTCCATCCTCACGCTCATCGGCGTGGTCATGGGCGTGGCCTCGGTCATCATGGTTATCACCCTGGTCAACGGCGCCAACACCTACGTGAGCACCAAGATCATCAGCAATGGCGCCGACGTCTTCGCCGTGCGCCAGATGCCCGGCGTGATCTTCTCCGCCGAGGAGTATTTCAAGTATCAGAAGCGCAAGATCCTGCGCATCGAAGACTACCAGGCCATCCAGGATAGTTGCACGCAATGCGGCGAAGTCGGCGTGCGGCTCGACCGCATCGTCAGCGTGGTCTTCAACGCGCATTCCAGCACCGATACCGATATGCGCGGCCTCACCTGGACGATGGTTTCGCTCGACAACATGGACATCGCGCTGGGCCGCGGCTTTACTCCCGCCGACGACAGCAAGGCCACCCACAACGTCATCGTGGGTTACGACATTGTGGACAACCTGCTGGGTGAAGGCGACCCCGTCGGCAAGGAGATCCGTGTCGGCGGCATTCCTTTCACGATCATGGGCGTGGGCGACCGCAAGGGAAAGATGCTGGGCCAGTCCCAGGACAACTGGGTGGCCGTGCCCATCACCACCTACCAGCAGACCTACGGCTACAACGACTCGCTGGACATCTACGCCCGCGCCAGCGCCAACAATGCCGAGGCCATGGAGCGGGCCAAGGACGAGGTACGCGTCATCATGCGGGCCCGCCGCCACAACGCGGTCGGCCAGCCGGACGACTTCGAGATCGAGACCAACGACACCTTCCTCGACATCTGGAAGCAGTTCTCCGCCATCTTCTTCGACGTGGTGATCGGCATCGCCTCCATCTCGCTGGTGGTGGGCGGCATTGTCATCATGAACATCATGCTGGTCAGCGTAACTGAGAGAACACGCGAAATCGGCGTGCGCAAGGCGCTGGGCGCGAGGCAGCGCGACGTGCTGCTGCAATTCCTCATCGAGAGCGGCACCATGGCGCTGGTAGGGGGAGCTATCGGCGTGCTTTTTGGAGTGATCGTAGCCAAGCTGATTACCATCATCATCGGCTTCCCTACCAGCATCCAATTGTGGAGCGTGCTGCTTGGCCTGTTCATGGCTACGGCCACGGGCATCTTCTTCGGCGTCTACCCCGCCAGTAAAGCCGCCAAGCTGGATCCCGTGGTGGCGCTGAGGGCGGAGCTGTAAAGGCAGCCGACAGCTAACAGTTGACAGCTAACAGTTGAATAGCCATCGACTGCCAACTGTTAGCTGAGAACGGAGTTTTATGACACAATCGTTTCGGGATTTGCAGGTTTGGCAGCGATCGATGCAGTTGACGGTGGCGATCTATCGCTTGACGCGGGAGTTCCCACGCGAGGAAATCTACGGCCTCACCAGCCAGATCAGACGCGCGGCCGTCTCTGTGCCGAGTAACATCGCGGAGGGACAGGGGAGGCTAGGCCCTGGAGAGTTCAGGCAGTTTCTCAGCGTTGCACGCGGTTCAATCTGCGAGGTGCAAACGCAATTGGAAATCGCCCGCGCACTTCAGTTTGGAAAACCTGCGTTGCTCAACGAAGCGGAGAGTCTGTCGCACGAAGTGGGAAAGATGATTTTTGCCTTTCTGGAGTCCATCAAGGACCAGGCTCCAAAGAACTGAGATCTTTTAGCTGTCAACTGTTAGCTGTTAGCTAGGTGCACCATGGCTCAAGGACAAACCCGCGAATCCATCAAGATGGCGCTCGATACGCTGCGCAACAACAAGCTGCGCTCCGGCCTCACCATCCTCGGCATCGTCATCGGCGTCACCACGGTGATTGTCATTTCCTCGGTCATCAACGGACTCAACAACCGGGTCTCCGACTTCGCCGATTCGCTGGGATCGAATGTCTTCTGGGTCTTCCACATGCCGGTCATCGGTGTCCGCCCAACCACCGAGCAGCTCACGCGCAAGAAGCTGACCATGGACGATGTTTACGCGCTGCGCACGCTTCCCCACGTGGTGGCGGTCGACGGCGGCCACCGCTACACCAAGCAATTCGGCGTGGGCGACGTGAGCGCAAAGTATGAGGGCCACAAGGTAGCAGGCGCCATTCTGGATGGCGACACGGCCCAGGTCTCGGATGTATCGAATTTCACTATGCAGGCCGGGCGCATGTTTACCGACGAGGAGGACCAGAGCCATGCGGCGGTCTGCGTCCTCGGACACGATACCGCGGAATTGCTCTTTGTCAACGGCGAGGACCCCATCGGCAAGGAGATCAATGTAGAAACCGGCCTCTACACCGTGATCGGCGTGCTCGACAAGCAGAAGCAGCCCTTTGGCAGCGGCAAGAACCCCAACGACAACGAGATCATCTTTCCCATGGGCACCTTCCACAGCCTGCACCCGGAGGTCCTGGACCTGTGGGTCAGCGTCAAATACGATGACCCCAAGAACAAGGCCCTGGTGGAGGACGAGATTCGCGAGATGCTGCGCATCCGCCGCAGGGTAAAAATCGCAGCGGACGATAACTTTGAGATCTTCGGGCCCGACTCCCTCACCAAGCTCTGGGGCAACATCACCGGCGGCCTCTTCGGCTTCATGGTCGCTGTCTCCTCGGTCGGCCTCATGGTAGGCGGCGTCGGCGTCATGAACATCATGCTCGTCTCCGTCACTGAGCGCACCCGCGAAATCGGCGTCCGCAAGGCCCTTGGCGCCACCAAACACACCATCCTCACCCAGTTCACCACCGAGGCCATCACCTTATGCGCGGTCGGCGGCGTTGTTGGCGTCCTCGTGGGCGCCGTGCTCACCTGGATCGTCTACTACCTGCCCGTAGGCTTACCCGCCACGCTCTCCACCCTGTGGGTCCTCATCGGTTTCGGCGTTTCCTGCGCCATCGGCCTCATCTTCGGCATCTATCCCGCCTGGAAAGCCGCCAACCTCGACCCCATCGAGGCGCTCCGATACGAGTAAGGACAGCTGTCAGTCGTAAGTGGTCAGTGGTCAAGCGTCGAGGATCACAGCAGCAGATTAAGAATGAGGATTAGAATCACGTGCGACGAAACTGACCACTGATTACTGAAAACCAGGTTTTTCATGGCTCAAGGCCAGACTCGCGAATCCGTCAAGATGGCGCTCAACACACTGAGGACAAATAAGCTGCGCTCGGGCCTCACCATCCTTGGCATCGTCATTGGCGTCACCACCGTCATCACCATCTCCTCGGTCATCAATGGGCTCAACAACAAGGTCTCCGACTGGATAACCTCGATGGGGTCGAACGTCTTCTGGATATTCCACCTGCCCATGATCGGCGTGAACCCCACCACCGAGATGCTCACGCGCAAAAAGCTGACCCTCGATGACGCACTGGCCCTGCGCGACCTGCCCCACGTGCTGGCCGTGGACGCCGAAGTCCGGCACGTCAATGAGCAATTCCATGTGGGCGACGTCAGCGTCAAATACAACGGCCACAAAGTGGCCGGCGCATTCTTGTTGGGGGCCACCGCCCAAATTCAATCGGTGTCGAACCTCACCATGCTGGAAGGGCGCATTTGGAACGACGCCGAGGATGAGCGCCATGCCCACGTCTGCATCGTCGGCCACGACACAGCCGAACTGCTGTTTGGGACCGAAGACCCCATCGGCAAGGACGTGAACGTTGCCTCCGGCCTGTACACCGTCATCGGCGTCGTAGACAAGCGCAAGCAGCCCTTCGGAACAGGCAAAAACCCCGCCGACAATGGCGTTTACTTTCCCCTCGGCGCCTTCCACAGCCTCTACCCCGAAATCAAGGACATGTTCATCGCCTTGAAATACGACGACCAGAAGAACAAGGACCTGGTCGAAGAGGAAATTCGCGAAATGCTGCGCGTCCGCCGCAAGGTGAAGGTCGAGGCGGACGATAATTTTGAAATCATGAGCCCCGACTCGCTCACCAAGCTCTGGGGACAGCTCACCGGCGGACTGGTGGCCTTCATGATCGCCGTCTCCTCAGTCGGCCTCATGGTCGGAGGCGTCGGCGTCATGAACATCATGCTGGTCAGCGTCACGGAGCGCACCCGCGAGATCGGCGTCCGCAAGGCCATCGGCGCCAACAAACAGAACATCCTCACCCAGTTCACCACCGAGGCCGTCACCCTCTGCGCTGTCGGCGGGGCGGTCGGCGTCATGGTGGGCGCCGTACTCACCTGGATCGTCTACTTCCTGCCCATCGGCCTGCCCGCTGCCCTCTCCCCCCCTCTGGGTCCTTATCGGCTTCAGCGTCTCCTGTGCCATTGGCCTGATCTTCGGCATCTACCCCGCCTGGAAAGCCGCCAACCTCGACCCCATCGAGGCCCTCCGCTACGAGTAACAGCAATCAAATTTCAGGGTCCAGGGTCCAGCAAATAGGAACCACCCCGTTCTCCCAGCCGAGCCTTTTCCTACCTCATCCAACCCAAAAGCCCCTTGCCCCATTCTTTCCGCTTTTTTCTGCGCAAAGGGTGGCAAGCCACGACTCTCCCCCGCCGTGTTTTTTTCACCATTTGCACTCTCCCGTAGTCTTAAGCCCCCCAGTTTCAAGATGCGTCCACCGGCTAAACTTACGAATCGGTAATTGGCAGTCACGGACCCCTGATCCCTGTTTTTCCGCTACACTTACCCCAGCGATGCCGCACATTCTGGCCCATTCCGTGGAGATTCTCACCACCGTGCTGGCCGTCGCCGGCATGGGCTACTTCCTCGCCGCCATCCTTGCCGCTCGCGCCTTTTTAGCCGCCCGGCGCGCCCCGCTGGCCCCCTTTTCCCCCGGCGTCAGCATCCTCAAGTCCCTCAAAGGAATCGACTTGGGCATGATCGACGCCTTTCGCAGCCACTGCCGCCAAACCTACCTGGGCGAATATGAACTGCTCTTCGGTGTTTCCTCCCTCGACGACCCCGCCGCCGTCGTCGTCGAGCGTCTCAAGCGGGAGTTTCCCGCTCATTCCATTCAACTTGTCGAGTGTCCCGCCCGCCTGGGAAGCAACGGCAAGGTCAGCACTCTCGCCCAGCTTGCCAACCACGCCCGCCACGATTTCCTGCTCATCAACGACTCCGACATCACCGTCTCGCCCCGCTACCTTGAGCGGGTCATGGCCCACTTCGCCCCCCAGCAGCCTAATCGGCCCAGCCAGCCCGCCAAAGCCCGCAAGCCACAGAAAGAAGTGGGCTTGGTTACCGCTCTCTACCGTGGCCGCGCCCACTCCACGCCCGCCCGCTGCGGCGGGCTCCCTTCGCAACTGGAAGCCCTCGGCATCGCCACCGACTTCCAGTCCGGTGTTCTGCTCTCCAGAATGATTGAAGGCGGCCTGCGCTACGGCCTCGGCTCCACGCTGGCTATAAGCCGCAGCGTTCTCAATAAGATAGGCGGCCTCGCCCCCTTGGTCGATCACCTCGCCGACGACTATGAACTCGGCGCTCGCGTCGCCCAGGCCGGCTATCGCATCGCCCTCAGCGCCGAAGTCGTTCAAACCGCCATTCCCGCCTACACCTGGCGCGGTTTCCTCGATCACCAGTTGCGCTGGGCCCGCACTGTCCGCGACGCCCGGCCCTGGGGCTACGTCGGCCTTATCTTCACCCACGGCCTCGCCTGGGCGTTCCTCAATGTCCTGGCCAGCGGCCTGAGTCCATTGAGTTTATGGCTGCTGGGCCTGAGCTTCCTCCTGCGCCTCACCCTCGCCATGACGGTCGGCGCCGAGGTGCTCGCCGACCACCAGGTCCTTCCCTCTCTCTGGCTCCTGCCCCTCCGCGACCTCGTCGCCATCGGCGTGTGGGTGGCCGGCCTCTCCGGCAACACCATCGTCTGGCGCGGCGAGCGCTTCCTCCTCAAGGACGGAAAGCTGCAAAAGTTGGGCGAGTCGGCCAGCCCCTAGTCTCCCGTTGTCGCCGCCGCCGGATCCTGTTCGCTGATCGCCACGCAATCGATCGACAGGCAACTGCCCAGCTCGTTGAAGTCCTTGTCCCACCGCGGGCGAGCGTCTTTCCCCAGCGCCGCCAGCGCATAGCTCGAAGTGCCCAGAATCTCGTACCAGATGTTCTGCGCCTGCCACAGGTTCAGCTCGAAGGGCAACTCCACCAGGTTGCGCGCCAGCGTCAGCGCACGGTCCAGCATCTCCAGCGACCCCGAAGACATCTGCAGCTCGACCATGGCCCGCTTCATCCGCTGGTCGGAAATGTAGGAGAGCGTGGCCGAATCCAGCGCCACCTGGTCCGCCTTGGCCAGCGACAGAAACGAGCGCATCTGCGCTATGTCGATGGGGTCGGTCTCCAGTGCGCGTTTCAGTCCCGCGTTCACGGCAAACCCCGCTGCCAGCGTCAGCGCCGGCGGCTTGGGCAACCCGGCCTGCGAAAGATAGTGCAACAGGCTGGCGTGGTCCTCGTAGATCGTGGTCAACGAGTTCTCGATGTCCCATAGCGTCGAGTTCAGAATCAGTTGTACGATGCGCCGCTGCTCGTCGGTGAACAGCGAAGTCAGCGAGTAGTCCACGCGCCCGTAATAGCTGTCCAGCAGCCTAATCACCTCCGGGAACCGGGCGCGCTGCACGTGCTCCGCGGCCTGCACGGCAAAGGCTTCGAATTCGGCTGCATCGCCCTCGCTGTAAGCCTTTACCGCGGCGGTAATGTTCTGGTCCCCAAAGTGCAACACCGCGAACGAAAAACTCTGTTGGTGGCCGGTGATGGCGCTGGCGATGTGCGCCCGGCCCAGCGCCAGCCGCCCGCGCCCCGAGGTGTGGATGTCATAGGAGATGCGCCGCACGTGGTAACAAAACAGGTCGGTCTCCTCGGCAAACGACGAGAAGACGGAACTGATGGCATAGTGCGCCGCCACCTGTTCCAGCCCCAGCTTCATGGTGGCCACGCACTCCTTGTAGATCTGGGCGCCATCGCCGGCGCTCGCCACGTTGGACTTTGCCTCTGCGAGCCGCGCCAGAAACGCGGCCTCCAGTCCTTCGGCCTGCTCCCCGAAAACCTGCTGCGCCAGTTGCAGCACCCGCGCCGCATACGCGATGATCTGCACCGTCTCGATGCCCGCCAGATCGTCGAAGAACCACCCGCAGCTGGTGTACATCAGTTGCGTGTGCCGCTGCATCTCCATCAGCTCCAGGGCCCGCACCCGCTCCTCTTCCGTCAGAATTTCCCTTTCATGCGCGCGGAAGAACCGCTCCTCCGACTCCGTGCCCCGGTCCAGCATCACTTCGATGTACCCGTCGCGGGCAGCCCACACGTCTTTGAAGAGCTTGCCGCCCTCCTGTTCCGTCAGCGGGACCACGGCGTCGCGCAACTCGTCCAGCGCCTGCCGCAGCGGCGCCCGCCAGGCCTGGTTGAACCCCGGCGTGCCCCCGTTGCAGCCGCAGTTCGATCGCCACCGCTCCACCCCGTGTACGCAACTCCATGAGCTGTTGTCCACAATCTCGCACTCGTACTCCGGCGGAAACTGCTCCAGAAACCTCCCATAGTTGGTCAGCTTCACCATCTTGTCCCGTTCCAGCAGCCGCAATGCGTACGCCAGCGCCATTTCCCCGTGCTTGTGGTGGTGGCCGTACGACTCGCCATCCGTGGCCACGTGGACCAGTTGCGGCTGCGCGCCGTCTTTGAACCCGCCTTTCAGGCGCGCGGCAAAGTTCTCCCCGGAGTTCAGCAGCCCCTCGAACGCAATCGCCCGCGAAACCGGGTCATTGTAAAAGAACACCCCAATCGAGACTCCGGAGTCGAAGCGCACCAAGTAGGGGCGCGTGGTGTCCACCGTCGTCCCCGGCGTATCCGTCCAGCCCGCGCCGTCCCTCAGTTGCCGGATGCGCTTGCACTGGTGCGGCGCCAGCACCGTGAACTTGATGCCGTGCTGCGCCATCAGCTCCAGCGATTCCGTGTCCGCCGCTGTCTCCGCCAGCCACATCCCCTCCGGCGGCTCGCCGTAGTGCTGTTCGTAGTCGGCAATCCCCCAACGGATCTGCGTGATCCGGTCGCGCCTGCTCGCCAGCGGCATAATGATGTGGTTGAACACCTGCGCCATCGCCGAGCTGTGTCCGCCATAGCTCTTCCGGCTGCGCCGCTCGCCGTCCAGGATCATGCGATAGGTCCGCGGCGCATTCTCCTTCAGCCAGCTCAGCAGCGTGGGCCCGAAGTTGAAGCTCATGCGCGCGTAGTTGTTCACAATGCGCGTGATCTGGTTCTTGTTGTTCTGGATCCGCGCCGCGCCGTTGGTCGCGTAGCACTCCGCGCAGATGCGCTCGTTCCAGTCGTGGTAAGGCGCCGCCGTGTCCTGCGTCTCGACCGTCTCCAGCCACGGATTCTCCCGCGGCGGCTGATAAAAATGACCATGAATACAGATAAAACGTTTGCTTGCGGCCATGAAGATTCCCACCCAGTGCCGGCATCCCGTCGTGATCCCGGCCGTCTAACCCATATTAGGCTCGCCCGCCACGCCCGGCGCAGTGGACTTGGCCATAATAAACCGTTTTAGTCTTTGTGTGACACCCGCCTGCCCATACTGGCACAACCCCCGTCACTATTCTTTCCTTGACCGTCTATTCTTTGCCGGACCGCCCCGCCGGCGCTGTGCCCCTGGCCAGATCGCAGGCCCGCCACAGGTACCAACTCGCCACCGAGCGGAACGGCGCCCAGCGTTGTCCCCTTTTCAGCAGCACCTCCGGCTTGGGCAGGTCTTCAGCCGCCAGCGCCCGCGTCTGCGGCACGCGCAGGAAGGTCAGCGCGAACCCTTTTCGCACCCCGTAGTCGGTCACAGGCAGCACATCCGGCCGTCCCATGCGGAAGATCAGCAGCATCTCCACCGTCCACGGCCCAATCCCCCGCACCTCGGTCAGCCGCTCGACAATCTCCGCGTCCGTCATTTTTATAATCGCCGCGTGAGTCGGCACTGTTCCGTCCAGCGTCTTTGCCGCCAGGTCCCTCAGCGCCTTGATCTTGTTCCCCGAAACCCCCGCCGCCCGCAGCGGTTCATCCGGCGTATCCAGCAGCAACTGCGGCGCCGGATCGCCCCCAAAATACTCCCTTACGCGCCGATGAATCGTAGCCGCGGCTTTCCCGTGCAACTGCTGATAAAGGATCGACTCCAGCAGCGACTCGAACGGCGAAGGCGAAGGATCGAGCCGCAGCGTGAACGGCCCGGCGCGCTCAATCAGCGCCCCCAGCTTGGCGTCTTTGGCCTTCAAATGCTCGACCGCCTCAACAGCGTCAAAGGGAAGTTTGCGGCTCTTGCCATCGTGAATCATAGGCGAACAGTGTACCGTGCCGGCACGCGGTCGCGGCAGCAACCCAACAGACGCTGCCCTCAACCCACCCCACCTATTTACCATCAAGAGCGTAGGCTTCTGAACAGGAGCACCAACGCCATGAAGATGCGTCCAGGCACACAAACGGGATTTCTGCTCTGCGGCAAGGAATGGATCGACGGCGAATCTCTCGAAGTCCGCTCGCCCTGGGATCAGGGCCTGGTCGGCCGCGTCACCATCGCCACCCGCGCTGACGCCCGCCAGGCCGTCAACCACGCCGTCGCCAGCCTCCGCCGCACCCGCGCCCTGCCCCGCTGGAAGCGCCGCGAAATCCTCGAGGACGTAGCCGCCGCCCTCCTTGACCAAAAGGATCGCTTCGCCCAGCTCATCGTCGCCGAAGCCGGTAAGCCCCTCCGCCTGGCCCGCGCTGAAGTCGATCGCGCCGTCCTCACCTTTAAAACCGCCGCCGAAGAGGCCGCCCGCCTCGGCGGCGAGAGCCTTCCCCTCGACCTCACCGAGGGCAACGAAGGCCGCTGGGGACTGGTGCAGCGCTTTCCCGTCGGCCCCGTCCTGGCCATCACCCCCTTCAACTTCCCCTTGAACCTCGTCGCCCACAAGCTCGCCCCCGCCATGGCGGCCGGCTGTCCCATCATCCTCAAGCCCGCCCCGCAAGCCCCCTTCACTGCCCTGGCTCTCGGCGAAGTCATCCTCAAGGCCGGCTGGCCCCAGGAGGCGCTTGCCATCCTCCCCCTCTCCAACGCTGACACCGCCTGGCTCGCTGAAAAGGAAGACCGCATCAAGCTGGTCAGCTTCACCGGCTCGGCCAAAGTCGGCTGGGAGCTCAAGGCCCACTCCGGCCGCAAGCGCGTCCTGCTCGAACTCGGGGGCAACGCCGCCCTCATCGTCCACAGCGACTGGCCCGACCTCGACGAAGCCGCCCTCCGCACCGCCCATGCAGCTTTCGGTTACGCCGGCCAGTCCTGCATCAGCGTCCAGCGCGTCTTTGTCGAGCGCAACGTCTTCCAGACCTTTTTATGGAAGGTCGTCGAGATCACCGCCAAGCTGGTCTCAGGCAATCCCTCCGACGAAGCCACTGAAGTCGGCCCGCTCATCCGTCTCAGCGAAGCCGAGCGCATCGAGTCCTGGGTCCGCGAAGCCGTCGAAGGCGGCGCCAAGCTCATCGCCGGCGGCGAGCGTCACGGCTCCGTCGTCACCCCCGTCATCCTCACCGCCACCAAGCCCGGCATGAAGGTCCGCGACGAAGAAGTCTTCGGCCCCGTCGTCCTCATCGAGCCCTACGACGACTTCGAGCAAGCCCTCGCCGACGTCAACCACTCAAGATACGGCCTGCAAGCCGGCCTTCTAACCCGCGACGCCGGCCGCATCCTCACCGCCTACCGCGAACTCGAAGTAGGCGCCCTCATCGTCGGCGACACCCCCGCCTGGCGTCTAGACCCCATGCCCTACGGCGGCGTAAAAGACTCGGGCCAAGGCCGCGAAGGCATAAAATCCGCCATCGAAGAAATGACCGAACCCAGAATGCTCGTAATGGCCAACATCAGCTAGGCAGGTCAGGGTTTTAACCCCGACTGTCCGGCCTAAGCTAGCTCCGCTCCCCATCTTGCCGCTTCCATCTCAAAGGAGTCGGTGATCCACCCGTTGATCGAGCGGTTATCCTCGGCCTCGGCTGGTGATCAAACCTGGTTGCCCTAGGGCCTGCCCTGAGCTTGACGAAGGGTCCCACTTTTTTGAGACCTGGGATCTCCTGCCAACCATCCCCGGCGGCAGGAAGTCGTCGCCGGAGCCGCCTAACCCTGTTCTCCCTCCCTTGACAACCGCAGCCTTCCATGTAGACAAAACGCACTATTTAGCCCGTTTTTAGCCCACTTTAGGGTAGCTTCAAACGAACTCCGACTGCCGTTCCTGACCTTGATCTCAGCCCCTTTCTCCTCCGCGGGTTGTAGGAACGGTGCGTCATGAACTTTTTCGCAACCTTCCGAACCAACGTTTGCCCGTCGATCCTAACCATCCAGGCCACCGTTGGGCCTCCGAATATAACCATCCAGGCTAACGTTTGACCCCCAAAAAACAAAAAAAACGCCCCCCGGTCACGCTTGCCTGGATGGTTCCCAGGTCTGGCCAACCGAAGGGGCGAGGAGCCGCAATCACAAGAAAACGCACTCTCCAGCATGATCCCTCTGAGTCGGATCGCACCGCCTCGCGGGAATCAGCCTTGGGCACATCTTCTGGACCAACTCGAACATAATGATTACGTTCCATCCGCGAAAGGTTCCATCGGGTACCATGTCCCCCGGTTCGAGGCTAAATCTCTATTCCCATTCGGTTTAACCCGGTTCATTCCAGTATGGACAATCGTCTTTGAGGGACGTATGATACCCCGTGCGGAGGATTCAGGGGATGTCCGTGGGTCTAAAATCCGTGCCGGACGCCGCGCCCCCCAACGCTGCCCCAAACCCTGTGCCAGACGCCGTCGCCATTCGCCAGCAATTGGACCGGCTGCTCGTTAACCCGCTCTTTTCCAACAGCAAGCGCTATCCTGCCCTGCTCGCTTATACCGTCGAACAGACTCTCAAGGGCAACGCCGCCGAGCTCAAGGAGCGAAGCATCGGCATCGAAGTTTTCGGCCGCTCCCCCAGCTATGACGCCAATGCCGATCCGGTGGTCCGCATCACCGCCGGCGAGGTGCGCAAGCGCCTGATGCAGTACTACTACGACTCCTCCCACGTTGGAGAGCTGGTGATCGAGCTCCCCATCGGCTCCTATGTCCCCGTCTTTCATGCCCCCGCGCTCCCCCCGCAGCCCGAAGTGTCTCCGTCCGCGCCTGAGTTGGCGGCGCTAGCCACCCCCCCCACCCCCAAAAAACTCGCACCGCACCTTGCCTGGCCGCTGGTTGCGGTTCTGTTTGGGTTGGCCCTCGCTACCGGCTTTGGAATCGGGTTGCGGTACCGCGAATTCCGCGACTTCCAGCCCCCGACCTCCATCGACCGCTTCTGGGCGCCCATCACGGATGGCACCACGACGGCCACTTACTGCCTGGGCGAGCCGGCCAGGAATATCGATGTCGGATCGATCAATTCTTTCGATGCTCCCGTGAAGGGATCTCAGCCGGAACCGCTTTACTTCCGCCTGCACCTCTCCGGCCACCTGGCCCTCGCCGACGTCATTACGCTAACCCGCACAGCCGCCGCCCTGGAAACACGCCACAAGGCCTTTCGGGTGCTTCCCGCTTCCGAGGCCAGCTTCGCGCAACTTCGCGAAGGCCCCATCGTGCTGATTGGAGGCTTCGACAACATCTGGACGCTGCGCGTCACGCAGAAGCTGCGCTTCGGATTCGAGTCGAAGGATGGAGTGGCCTTGATTGTCGACCGCAAAAGCCAGAAGCAGACCACATGGGCAACCGCCTGGGATCTGCCCTATCAGAAGCTCTCGCGCGATTATGCGATCGTGGCCCGCATCCACGACAGCACCACGGGACAGCCGGTGATCGTCGCCGCCGGAATCTCCGAAGAGGGCACCGAGGCCGCCGGCGAGATTCTTTATAACCCCGTCTATCTCGACTCGCTGCTGGCCAAGCTCCCGTCCAATTGGGAACAGTTGAATATGGAGGCCGTCATCGAGACACAGGTGATCGAGGGCCATCCCGGACCGCCTGGCATTCTGGCCGTTGAGACTTGGTAGAACTCTTCCGCTTCATCCGGTCCGTATCTTAAGTAAATCTCTAAGTAAACCTCGGGGGTTATGCGTAGTTTCTTGCCGAATTCTCTTGAGGAATGAGCCAATGGACGGGCTTGCCTTGCCCATCAATCGACAGGAGTGCCTCCACAAACCGATGATCGAGCGCATGGGTTCCTACATGCCCTGCGCCTAATCTCGACGCAGCACCAGCGTGATCAGGTGGCGATGACCCGGTATCGCCATCCACCAATCCGGCCAACTTCCGCTGCTCAAAACGGCGGGCTCTTCTTTTTCGAGGACGCTATCGGCCCGTCACTGGGCCGCCTTCTGCGCGTGTGAAAAAGAGGCAGGCTATTAGTTACTTACGCTTCTTATTTGGACTTGGCCTTCTGTGCGGCCCACCGCTTGCGCTGCGCATCGGCAATCCGCTTCCGCGCCTCGGGACTCAGCACGCGGCGCTTCTTGACCGTCGCCGTGGCCGGTGTCTTCTTCGTTTTGGGCCCAGTTACCTTGGCGGCGAATTTGCCGGTGTTGGCCAGCAGGGAGCGTACCTGCGTGAGCCTTGTGATCTCTGCATCGATTTGGACAAGAATAGAATCAATAGCCATAAGTCAAGCATAACTTAGAATTCCGCTTTTGCATAATCTTGCGCGCAGATTTCGCCATCTTGCGCGCGCATAATCCGCAACAATTCATTCCGGCTTGCCCACGGCTTTCTCCTTGTAAGCTTTCTGCAGAATGAAAAATGCCAGCTTTTTCTGCCCTTGGTCGGAGATAAGTCCCTTGCGGTTGAAACCATCCTGGATGCCCGCCAAGTTCCGCGTCGGAGAACGGAAATCCATCAGAATCCACGCGCTCATTCCTCTAAGTTGCGGAATCCGGTTGAGCATTCCGAGTTGATGCCGGTAGATATTGGCTTGATATTCCTCGGTCCAGCGGTCGTCGTCTCCGCCGTGCAGTCCCGCCTTTGCGCCGCCGCCGAATTCGCTCATAATCAGGGGCTTCTGGTAGTCCACGCGCCACTCCGTTGTGTCGGCGCCCTCTGGAGTCTGCTCATACCATCCCACATACTCGTTGGCGCCGATCACATCCAGCGCCTTTCCCAGTGGATCGTCGACTATCTTCGTATGTCCCTCGCCGCGCACCAGCAGCGCCGCTGTAATCAGCCGCGTCGGGTCGAGCTCCCGCGCATGACTGGCCAGGGTCTCAATAAAGCGGGTCCGCGTTTCATTGTTCGGTGTCTCGTTGGCCATCGACCATAAAATGATCGCGGCGTGATTGCGCGAGGTTCCGATCTCCTCGTCCAATTGTTGCTCGGCTTTGGCCAGAACCTTGGGATTGTCGAATTGGATAGCCCAATACACCGGGTTCTCCGACCACACCAGCAATCCCATGCGGTCGGCCGCCCGCAGCATCGTCTCATCGTGCGGATAATGCGCCAGGCGCACAAAGTTGGCTCCCATTTCTTTGGCCCAGCCCAGCAGCGTCTCCGCATCTTTATCTGAGTAAGCGCGGCCGCTACGGTAAGGCGCCTCGGCGTGGATGCTGACCCCGCGCAGAAAGATGGGCTTTCCATTCAGCAGTATCTCGGTGCCGCGCGTCTCCACGGTGCGAAAACCGATCAGGTCCTCGATTGCGTCCTGGCCCGCGCGCAACTGAACCTTGTAGAGCTTGGGCGTCTCCGGCGACCACCGCTCCAACCCCTGCACTGCCAGATGAATCGCAGCGCGGCCGTCCTCGCCTGCAACGGAGGATGTTCTTGCGCCTAACTCCGGAATTTCCACCTCGACCTTTGTTCCCGGCTCGCCACTCTCCACATGCACCCATCCATCAATTAATGAGCCCTCCGTGCGGCCCAGGTGCAGATCATACTGATCGATGAAAACTTCTGGAACCTCGATCAGCGAAACCGCACGGGTAAGACCGCCATAGTTCCACCAATCGGTCTTGAGCGTGGGAACGCCGTCCGCGAGGCGCGTGTTATCCACCGCGGCCACCACAAAGTTGCCGCCCGCATGCACCGCCGCCGTCACGTCGCAGTTGAAGCTCGTGAAGCCGCCCTCATGTTCGCAGACCTTTTCCCCATTCACCCAGAAAAACGAGCGATAGTTCGCCGCGCCCACGTGCAGAAAGATCCGCGTATGTTCCTTGGGTTGATAGGTGAAGTCGCGCTCATACCACACCGGTCCCTCATAGTAGAAAAGTGACTCGCGCTGCGTGTTCCAGTCGCCCGGCACCTTCAGCGTCGGCGACTTGGCAAAGTCATACTCCACCGGCCTGGTATCGCCGGGCTGCTGCTTCTGGTTGCGGAAGTAACTTGAGAATCCACTCGAGTATGGATCGACGATCGTGGTCCAATCTCCATTCAGAGAGGTGGCCGGCCGGCGGTCCGCGCCGGTAAGGACAATTGGCGCGCGAGCCGGCGCTGTTTCGGCCCCTGCGGCATGGACCGCGAGAAGCGCCAGCGTGACGGTAACCAGGACGGCCTTGGCGGGCATAACTGCGCTGGACCGTGCAAACAGGCGAGCAAACAATGGTTTCATTCCAGACCCCTTGACAATGTGCAATTTGATTGGAGCCGTTGCCGCAATCCAACGCGCGCAAGCGGCTGCTCCGGACGGACTCGCAATCTTATCGCCTGGCAGCCCAGCTTGTATACTTCGAAGCCGCCGCAACAGGGCGCTACAAACACCAAGGGGATAAGCCTCGCAGCCTATCCCCTTGGACTTGTCTGATGATGGAGCGATTTACGTTCCCAGATACTCCACGTGCACATAGGTGCCGAGCCGCACATTGTAGGCCAGGTACCAGCCGATGTGGTCGGGGTCCTCGTAGATCACGATCTGGTCGGAGTCCCACAGCCAGCCGTCGCAGAAGCCAATGTCAAAGGCCGCCACGTCCCAGTACCAACCGTTAAACCAGAAGCGGCTGGGACCGCCGCCGGCAAGATGCCACACATGCTCGCGGCCAAATCCGCCGGCGAATCGGCCATGCGCAAAGGGGTGGTCCAGACGATAGCTCGCGTCGTCGCGGCCTGTGTCGTGACCTACCCAGGTTTTCCCGTCCACGTGCGGGCCATTCGGGTGGCCTGCCTTGTCGCTGTAGTTACGCTTGGGGTCGACCGCATGCGGAGTGCCCGTGTACGCCTTGGGCCCATGCGCCGGAATGGCTTGATGCCCTCCAGCAACATCGTCGCGGTGCTGGGCAAACGCTGGAACAGCAAGAACGAGCAATGTAGCAAAAGCTAGCTGAATGGTCTTCATCGATTCCTCCGGATGCCCTCAGGGAGATCAGCTATTCTCTGCTGCTCTTTTCCCTTTTGTGGGTCATCGCCAACAACATTAGATGAGACACAAGACAGAACTGCAAGTTGCGGCCCAACAATTCCGACAGCCGCGCTGCATACGAGATGCGGATGCCGGGGCCCCCGATCGCCGCCGCTCTAAACCCCCACGGCAACCGGCGCGCGCCGCCACGCATAGAGCGGGAACCGGCTGGCCAGTTCGGCCACTTCTCCGCGAATCCGTTCCAGGGCCGCATCGTCGTTGCGCTGGTCCAGGGCCTTCGCTATCCACACGGCAATCTGCCGCATCTCCGGCTCCTTCATGCCGCGCGTGGTCAGCGCCGGCGTGCCCACGCGAATCCCCGACGCCTTGAGCGGCGGATTGGTGTCGTACGGGATGGTGTTCTTGTTCACCGTAATGCCGGCCTTGCCCAACGCCAGCTCGGCCTCCGAGCCCAGAATGCCCTTCTCGAAAACGTCCACCAGCATCAAGTGGTTATCCGTGCCACCTGAGACGATCCGGAAGCCGGCTTGCTGCAAAGCCGCGGCCAGTACCTTGGCATTGGCCACCGTCTGCGCCGCATAGGTGCGGAACTCCGGCCGCAGCGCCTCGCCAAAGGCCACTGCCTTGGCGGCCACAATGTGCACCAGCGGACCGCCCTGCTGGCCTGGAAACACCGCCTTGTCCACCGCCGCGGCCAGCGCCTGCTCGCACAGAATCAAACCCGCGCGCGGCCCGCGCAGCGTCTTGTGGGTGGTGGTCGTGGTGATCTGCGCGTGGGGCACGGGCGAAGGATGAACGCCGCCTGCCACCAGCCCGGCGATGTGCGCCATATCGAAGATATAAACCGCACCCACCTTGTCGGCAATCTGCCGCATCCGGGCAAAGTCCCACAGCCGCGGATAGGCGCTGCCCCCGCCGATGATGGCTTTGGGCTTCTCCCGTTCCGCAATCGCCTCCAGCTCGTCGTAGTCGATCAACTCCGTGTCCCGCCGCACCTGGTAAAACGTGGGCCGGTAGAGCTTGCCGCTGAAACTCAACCGATGCCCGTGGGTCAGGTGCCCGCCATGCGAAAGATCCAGTCCCAGGATCGTGTCCCCCGGCTGCAAAACCGCCGCGTAGGCTGAGGCGTTGGCCTGCGAACCCGAGTGCGGCTGCACGTTCACGTGGTCTCCGCCGAAGATCTGCCTGGCCCGGTCGCGGGCCAGGTTCTCCACCACGTCCGCATACTCGCAGCCGCCGTAGTAGCGCCGCCCAGGGTAGCCCTCGGCGTATTTGTTGGTAAAGATCGAGCCGGCCGCCTCCAGCACCGCCTCGGAAACAAAGTTCTCGCTGGCAATCATCTCCAGCCCCTCGTGCTGGCGGAGGATTTCATGGTCAACAGCAGCGGCCACATCGGGGTCGGCCTGGGCGAGGGTCAGAGAAATGCGGTCAGTCATATATGAATTCTAGCCCCTTTCACGCCTTCGTTCACCTCCGGAAATCAGCACTGGATTTCTCCCCTTTGGAACCAGCCTCGAATCAACTTCAGTCTCCTCAATCCCCCCCGCTCGTCCCTGAAGGACTAAACTTGTACTAGATCTCTGATCGACTGTTGTTGTGCCAAAAACTGGGTGCCCCACCTCGGTGCCCTTTGGGCAGCGCGTCATTGTTTTTGCGCCTAGGGTGGGATACCACAGCACTCCATCGCAAAGCACGAGATCACGCGGTCAGAGACCTAGCGACGTTTGGATCATCGATCGAGGCCCCAGTGAAATCCCCATGGAAGCAACTCGTCCCGCTACTGTTCTCTGCATTGGCGCTGGTCCCGGCAATTGCGCAGACACCCGCCCCTCAGACCGTGAGCGTCGATCCAGCCCTGGTCGCCAAAGCCAACGCCGGCGATGCTGCATCGCAAGTCCTGGTCGCCGAGAGCTATGCGGCCGGCAAGGGAGTCGCGCGCGATTCCAAACAGTTAGCCGCGGATTACAAGCAGGCAGCCGCGTGGTACCGCGAGGCCGCCGACCAGGGTCACGCGGGAGCCCAGATTCACCTGGCAGAGCTCTATCGCGACGGCAGGGGCGTGGCCCGCGACATGGCGCAAGCGGCCGCGTGGTACCGCAAAGCGGCGGAACTTGGTGACGCCGGCGCGCAGGGCACTCTCGGCATGCTTTACTCCATGGGCCAGGGCGTTCCTCATGACGATGTGGAAGCCTACTACTGGTTTGACCTGGCTGCTGCCGTGAAGGGACCGAGGCAGGAGCAGTACGCCGCCAACCGCCAGAACATCGGCGCCAGAATAAGCGCCGATGAGCTCGCTCAGGTTCAGGAGCGGGTAGCCACGTGGCTGGCTGAGCATCCCCGTGCGGGTTCTACCGAGTGATTGGGCCCTCGGCCTGGCTGCGTTCGCTATTCTAGCCTGGATGCGATTCTTCCATTTGTTCCTGTCGTGCGCGCCCTTGGCTCTTGCCTCTCTGCTCGCACTCGCGCCTCGGCAGACTCTGGCTCAATCTGCTGCCATCACAATCACTCCAGCACTGGTCGAATCCGGCTCGCCGGAGTTGATTCGCGTAGACGCGCCGCCTTCGGCAAGCATCGAGGGCGAGTGGCTGGGCCGCCAGCTCCTTTTCTTCCGCAGCCGCCGCCAGCAGGCCTGGTTCGCCCTCGCCGGCGTGGACGTCGAAGCGCCCGCCGGACCCTCGCAGTTGAAGATTACCGTCCGCGTGGCCCAGGGCGCCGTGCGCGACCTGAGCCGCACCGTCGAAATCCATCCCGCCCATTACCGCACCGGCTCGCTCACCGTGGCGCCCGGTTTTGTCGAGCCCGGCCCCGACGCGCTCAAGCAGATCGAGTCCGAAGCCCAGCTCAAAGCCAAGGTCTTTGCCGCCAGCGCCCCAGAACCCTTGTGGTCAGGCGGCTTTCGCGCACCGGTTACCGCCGCGCCGACTGACAGCTTCGGCACCCGCCGCATCTTCAACGGGAAGCTGGCCAGCATCCACAAAGGAATGGATTTTCGCGCCGCCGCGGGAACCCCGGTCCGTGCCGGCAACAGGGGCGTAGTCGTGCTCGCCCGGCCGCTCTACTACGAGGGCAACTGCGTCGTCATCGACCACGGCCTCGGCCTGTTCACGCTATCCATGCACCTCAGCCGCATTGACGTGCGGGAGGGCCAGCGCATGGCAACGGGCGACCGCATAGGCCTAAGTGGCGCCACGGGCCGCGTCACCGGACCCCACCTGCACTGGGCCGTCCGCTG
>PLGM01000302.1:0-7068 GCA_003139795.1 Acidobacteriaceae bacterium
AGAACCTGGCACTGTCCAGTTCGTATAACGCCGATTTAATTTGACAAATCGTGTTCGTACACGTATGTTGGCGTAGGTTCGGATGTCAGGTATTCGCGCTCGAGAGGCCCAACATGAAAGCAATCAACTTCTTCGCAACAGCCCTCCTTACCGTTTGTGTGCTGGCCGTCCTTCCGGCCAAGGCTCAAGTCAATGGCGAAGGTCAGAGGCCGTACTTCGGCTGGAGCAGTTACAGCGAACAAACCATCAACCGCAGCTTTCTGACCCAGGCGAATATCCAGGCTCAATCCGATGCACTGCATCTCTCCGGTCTCCAAAACCATGGCTTTCAGTACATCAACATCGACTCCGGTTGGCACGGCAGCTTTGACTCCAATGGACGCCCCATTCCAAACACAACGACCTTCCCGAATATCACGGCACTGGTGGCCCATATCCATGGGAACGGCCAAAAGGCTGGCATCTACTGGATTCCCGGCATTGAGCAGCCAGCGGTGGACGGTAACTATCCCATTCTGGGCACTCCGTACCATACCCAGGACATCACCGTGATGCCTCTCGCGAAGGGCAATGCGTTCGCAGGGCCGCTGCCAAACCCTTACCACGACAAGATCGATTTCACGAAGCCAGGCGCGCAGGAATATATCAACTCCATCGTGACGCTGTTCGCATCATGGGGGATCGACTTCATCAAGCTTGACGCGGTAACGCCTGGCTCCGATGTCTACAACCTGTCTATCGACAATCGACCCGATGTTCAGGCTTGGTCCCAGGCGATTGCAAACAGTGGACAGCCCATGTGGTTGACCATTTCCTGGGCTTTAGATGAGGACTACCTGAGCACTTGGCAAGAGTACGCCAATGCTCGTCGCATCGATCAGGACGTTGAGTGCGAAGGTGACTGCTCGACCCTCACCAACTGGCCTCGAATCGTGGTGCGCGAATATGACGATGTGAATTGGGAGTCGGCCGCTGGCCCCACGGTTGGTTGGAACGATATGGACACGTTGGATGTCGGCAACGGGACCACCGACGGCCTGAGCGATACGGAGAAGCAGACTGCCATTACGATCTGGTCGATGGCGAATGCTCCACTCTTGCTGGGCGGCGATCTCACCCAACTGGACAGCCTGGCAAAAACTGCGTTCAGCAACGACGAACTTCTGGCTGTAGATCAGTCGGGACACCCTGCCGTCCAGATGGCTGGCGGCTACCATCCTGTCTGGATGTCCAACATGGAAGATGGTCAGGTTTACATTGCGCTTTACAACCTCAACGCCTTCCCAGACAGAGCAGACGTCCGCTGGCACGATCTCGGGTTTGAGAATGCGATCGAGGTGCGCGATATCTGGAACCACACCGACTTGGGAGCATTCCGCGATGGGTTCACCACAATGGTTGCCGGCCATGGCGCCAGACTGCTGAAGGTGAGGCCAGACAGCAAAATCATGCCGGTGCCGACCGGCCAGATCTACGAGGCTGAGGACGCCACACTCACCGGATCCGCAGACGTCGTAGTGTGCCCTTCCTGCTCGGGCGGCGAGAAGGTCGGTAATATCGGCCAAAGCAGTACAGTCATCTTCACCAACGTGAGCGTCAAGAAGGCCGGAACGTACAGAATGGAAGTAAGCTCACTTACCCAAGGTCCTCGTTCCTTGGAGTACTCGGTGAACAACAATCCCGCGGCCACGCTCAACCTCGGCGGCGGCAGCTTCTTTATCCCTCAAAACTCAACCGTGCCAGTCACACTCAACGCTGGAAACAACACCATCACGTTTGGCAATCCGGCCGGTTACGGCGCCGACCTGGATCGCATCGTCATCTCAGGCGACGGAAAAGAGCCGCCGCCAACCTTCACGACCTACGAAGCAGAAGCAGCGCAGCTCGCCGGAACCGCCAGAATCGGTTACAGCAACTATTGCTCCGGAGGAGCTTACGTTGGCAGCTACGGGGCCGGAGCCGGCAACACCATTACCTTTCCAAACGTCTCAGTCCCTTCTACCGGCACGTATCAACTTGAAATCGACTACACCACTTCGGGAGCTCGCACCTTTTATGTATCAGTCAACGGCGATACGGCGCAGGAACTGACCGTAAACGGCAGTGCCTTCGACGCTCCGGTTCCCTACATCCTCCCCGTGCAGTTGCATGGCGGTAGCCCAAATACGATTGTGTTCTCAAATCCAAATCCAAAAGGCTACGCTCCTGGTCTGGACAACATCACGGTCTGGTCCGGCGCGAATACCTCTCCCATCATTACAGCGGAACCGAGGTCATTCGAGCAGGAGGACACCGTGACGATTACGGATACTACCCCTGGAGCAGCGATATACTACACGACCGACGGAACTACCCCTACGGCGTACTCGTCCCTCTATACCGAACCATTCGACGTGAAGATCAACAAAACAATTAAGGCAATCGCTATTGCGTCAGGTTATCCCGATAGCGACATCGCTTCGAAGATGTTGAGCCTCGCGCACGATCCACATGACCCAAACTCGGCCCAGCTACATCAAGATTCAGTGCACTGAACAGGAAGTCGTTATGGCATGGAAACGGTCAACGGATCAAGGTCTACATCACCCAGGACATGCTCTTGCCCGCGTATGAGAACCATACGGTTCTGGGTAATCTCCAGTGCGCCGTTTTCTCATTCACTGCATGCACACTGGAGCACACACTCGTAGTGTTCGACTAAGGGAAATGGGTTGAAAAAGTGATGGAGCTGTTGCTTCCACCGCTTGTAGGCGGCGGATTGCCTAAAGCCCACCGGGTGATCCTCCAACGTTTCCCTGCAAACCAAGAGCAGATAGCGTCCGTTCGTTTCCATGCAGCGTTGTAACTGGAGAGCATGCAAAGTTGCGGGGTGGCGTAAGCTGTTGGGATGAAATGGACATTGAAGCTGGTTGCTGAGGTGGTTCCGGGGAAGCCCACTGAGTACGAGGTTGCCACGATTGAGCGTGTGGAGGATTTCTCTCCGGCTACCGTTGGAATGACGATCGGCGAGGGAAAAGCAGTTTTGGCTGGCCTGCAGAAACAGATGGTCACGGCGCAGGTTGAACATCATGGGGCCAGGGTTCACTCGTGTCCGGGATGCGGAAAGGCGTTCCGCACGAAGGGCTACTATCGGTTCATGATAGGAAGTTCACCTCAGCTAGTAGAGTGGTTGGAGTAGATTGGCGGCCTACGAGCGTCTCGAATTCCTGGACGATCTGGTCTTGGAGGCTAGCTTGAAGCCCCCTTTTTCGGCCTCCTCGGTAGAGACCGTTTGGGAAGCCCCCCAACTGGCTGTCAGCCCAGGCCTCACAGCCTTCCCATAACTTCTCCAGCCCGGCTCGAAACTCGTGTCCAGCCTCGATCTGTTGGCGGGCGAGAACGGCCTGTTCTGGCGTCAAGTATCGTGACTGGGTCTTGCCCTGCACTGCGCGGGTAAGGCTGAAGTAGGGACCATGACGAGCATCGGGGTCTTCACGACAGGGACACCCAGGCTTGCTGCACTTGACCATGCGTTTGGACAACGAGCCTCGGCGCATGGGCTTAGCTTCGGCCAGTTCGGCGGCGAGTTGGAGGAGGTTTGCGGGAGGCGATTGACTGCTCATATCCCTACCTTACGGCTCTATGCGCCGCAAGGTCAATAAGAAAATCCGGCACTTTTACAAAATCCCCTCTTGGTGACGTGCGCCCGTGCTTTACCCGTTCTTTGCCCAGATGTCATGAACATTCCGAACCCGGACCTCTACAGCGCTTCTGCCCAGCGAAGCGTGGCTGGCTTCGATTCTGATCTGTCCGCCCCGATCGGACAGCGTTTTGACCCAAACAGCACCAACGCCTCCACTGTCCGCAAGTTGAAAGGGGTTATCACCAACGATCACTCCCGGACCTTCGATCTTAAAGAGCACTTCACCTTCTGCAAACGGGCGGGATGCGCCAAACTTATCCACGGCTCCAAATGCGAGGCGCGTGGCATCGGATCCGTCCCCTTGTAACTCCATGTCATCGGCATGCAGCCAGAGGCTGTCTGTGGAACTGTCCGCAGAGAACGAGCGTGACAGCGCCAGCGAACCACCCACATATCCGTCAATGCGGAGCTCCGCCTTGCCTGCCCCATTCATGCTGAGATCAGCGAAGAATGGGGGATACCTGAGGTTTGGAAACCCCGCCCGGTCGGGGTGGAGAACCGAATGCGGCTTGCCATTGATCGAGAGCTCCAGCCGTTCGCAGTTTGAGAAGATAGCAGCCCGCTCGCCTGGACCGGAAGGAGTACGGGGACCAAAGTCCCAATAGAAATCAGGTTCGATCACAGTCCGCACGCCCGGCTCAACCTGCGCAAGGTAAAACGATGCGCCCAGCTTCGGGATGCGGAAAACGTCCGCGATCCCCGGACATTTCACTGCATCGTACCCATTGAACAGGCTGGCGTAGTCGAACGCACACCATGCGACCACTCCCGCGCAGCGCGGGTACGCCGCGGCCTTGCTGTGGGCCTGCGCATGCAGCAATGCCTGCTTCATCTGCAGGGTTGGATCCCCAGCCCGCCGGTACTTCCAGTCCATGCTCGTGCCGTTGCCGTAATCGAGCTGACCCACCGTTTCAGCGAGCATGTAAGGTACGCCGGGGAGCGGTTCGCTAATTCCCACACTCCCGTCTGGCGCCGCGTGATAGTCATCGAACGCAAACACGTCCTGATGCCACTCCTGCTGCCAGTTCTTGATGGACCATGGTGTCATGGTGCCGGAGGTGGGCCGGGTATCGTCAAGCGACTTCGCAATCTCCCGGGTGCGGCGGTAGAGGTCAGGATCGTTGACAGACTCGTTGATACGGACACCCCAGATGACGACGGAAGGATGGTTCCGGTCGCGGCGTACCATTCCTTCCACGTCGCGGAGCGCCAGCTCCTGCCACGCTTCATTGCCGATGTACTGCCAGCCGGGTATCTCTTCCCAGACCAGCAGCCCCAGCTCATCGCAGGCATCCAGAAAGGCTTCCGACTGTGGATAGTGGGAGCAGCGGACGAAATTGCAGTTCAGGCTGCGGCGCAGAATTTCCGCATCCCGGCGCAGGAGACGGGTGGGAGCAGCGAAGCCTATGTAGGGATACAACTCATGCCGATTAAGTCCGAAGATCTGCAGCCGCCGGCCATTGAGAAAGAACCCGTCAAGATCGAAGCGCGCCTCGCGAAATCCAACCCGCGTCCGGTAGTTATGCAGCGGCGCATTCTCGAGAAAAAGCGTAACGGCCAGATCGTAGAGGTGAGGCTTTTCCACATCCCATAGGGTTATGTTATCGAGGCCGCCCACAGTCAGGCTGACTTCCTGGTCAGCCTTCTCGAGATCCGCGGTCTTCGATGTGGCGGCGACGGTGCGCGACCCGTCCTGAAGGCTTGCCACCAGGCGGATGGATGCTGGCAAAGCGACGCCGGCATCGATACGGCAGGTGATTTCCAGGCGCCGATTCGAGTCCAGAACACTCATCGGCCTGGCGAACACCTCGCTGATAAATGCTTTGGGAACCGCACGAAGACTTACGGATCCGCTGATGCCCCCGGGAAGCAGATAATCAATGGAACTCGGCCCCTTCGGAGAACCAGCGGGCGGCACGTTCGCCCAGCGAGAATCTACAGCGACGGTAAGCACGTTCTCTTTTCCGCTAACCAGACCGGTGACCTCGTATTCAAAGGGCAAGAACCCGCCGAGATGCTGCGGCAGAGCGTGGCCGTTCAAAACTGGAGTGGCGCCAGCCATAACCCTGTCAAAATGCAGAAAGAGCCGCTGGTCGTTGAGCTGGGAGGGCAGGGCGAAATGACGGCGGTAGATCCATACATTCTCCCAGGTGGCGGGGTCCCATTTCTGCCAGGAGAGTGAAGTAACGCAATGAGGCAGCGTGATCCTGGAAAACGCAGAGTCATTGAAGCCTGGCTCCAGGGCTACAGCATTTAGCTTCCCGCCGAATAACCACTTTTGATCCAGTGAGAGTGTGCGACCGGCAGGGGCGCCTTTGCCCGTGAGAGGGAGCCCTTTCGCGCCCCAGCTTTCCAGCACCGGTATCGAGACAAGAGCGGTACCTACGGAAGCTCGGATGAAACTACGTCGGGAAATCTGAGTTCTGTGATCTATTCTCTCAGTCAATGGCTTTCTCTCCATCTCTCTTTGTTCATCGGCTCGGCTTAGCCATCAATGGCGAAGCTCATCTTGGGGCGACTGCCTGGTCCATGGTTGAGTAATGGGTGTCAGGCGCTTTCGAGTTTGAAAGACAGTCACATCCTCTGGGAGTCACCAAACTCGGGATTTGGCTCGCTGCTCATTTCAAATGAACTGGGATTTCCATTCTGCTTTCCCGGATGCGAGGAAGCATACCACCAGTTGCCTCCGCTCGCGATCTTTCTTGCATTCGTGCCAGGGCCAAAGATTCGGGCGTGCTCGGCACGGCCATTGCCGGGACCAAGAAGCCATGATTTGCCGGGAATTCCAACTGTCCCCCGTCAGGCGGTCTATCGGCCCGCTCGTCGGGGATCATTGTCGGTCATTGCTGTGATCGAAGGCTTCAGCTTGGACTCGACCTCGGTCAAGGTGCATCCGGACGGTACGGGCGCGGTAAAAATGAACGGCCCGCAAGCCATTGGAAAGTCCCGCGGCGGATGGAACACCAAGATTCATCTGGTTGTCGCGGATACTCAAACGGCCATAACCTTCGCTCTCTCGCCGGGCAACGCGCACGACGCTCCCCACGGGCGGCTGTTGTTGGAGGAACTGGGACCCATGCCGGAAGGGCTGCCCATGCTGATCAAACGCGCCTACGAAGGCAATGAAACCAGACACCTTGTGTTTGATCTGGGTATGATTCCGGTGGTTCCGTCAAAATCCAACCCGCTCGATCCCTGGAAATTCGACCGCGAACTCTACAAGAAACGCAACCAAGTAGAGCGGATCTTCCGGCGGCTCAAGGGTTTCCGGCGAATCTTCTCACGGTTCCAAAAACTCGATGTGGTCTTCCTCGCCTTCCTCTACTTTGCCCTCATCGTTGAATCGCTCAGATTAGGCGAGTTGCACTAGAGCCTGTTATTAACTT
>PLGM01000302.1:7075-9557 GCA_003139795.1 Acidobacteriaceae bacterium
CAAAGTTAATAACAGGTTCTAGGAGTAGGTAGGGAATAAAATCTGTGCTACGTAAAATCAACAACTTACAACCCTGTATGTACTTCTAAGTTGTTGATTCTTCGTAGGTAAAACCTTATACCTACACACTCCTAGAACATGAAAGACATTGGAGGTGAGCATGAATCGAAGAGACTTCATGAAAACGGCGGGGGCAGCTGGAGTGACTTCGGCGATTGCTCCTGCAGTGTCGCAGGTAACGAGCAAAGAGCCGAGGCAGGTGGTGCTCATCCTAGGTGAGTCGGTGCGCATGGACATGCTGAACTGCTACCGGCAAACGGGGCTAAAAACGCCGAATCTGGACAAGTTGGCGTCGCAAGGGATGCGTTTTGAGCGGGCCTATAACTGCCAGCCAGTCTGTGCCCCCGCACGCTCCGCCATTTGGACGGGCCTCTACCCGCACACAAACGGCGTCTGGGGCAACAGCATGCCTCTCGGTGACACGGTGCACACCATTGGACAGCTTTTGCATGACCGCGGCATCCACTGCGCGTTTATGGGGAAGTGGCACCTCTCGGGGACGGATTACTTCGATACAGGAACACCCGCAGCGGGATGGGACCCGGCGTATTGGTACGACATGCGGAAGTACTTGATGGAATTGACTCCGGAGGACCGACAGCGCTCGCGGCGACCCGCGCCGGCGGACGATCCGACGTGGCCGGTGGAGAAACTGTACGGGCACCAGGTCACAAATCGTGCGGTGGATTTTCTGGCGAAGCATCAGCAAGAGGACTTTCTGATGGTAGTGGCATATGACGAGCCACATGACCCGAGCTTATGTCCGAACGAGTATTCCGAGATGTACAAGGACTTTGTGTTTCCAAGCAGCTTGAATGTAAGCGACACGCTGGAGAACAAACCGGAGGAGCAGAGGATCTGGGCGGCGGGGCGGTTAGGAGGAACACCGAAGCCGATCCAATCCAAGCACTATTTCGGAGCGCATTCGTTCATCGACGCCGAAATTGGCCGGGTGATGGATCAGATTGAGAAAAGTGCACCAAATGCGCTCGTGATCTACACGAGCGATCATGGGGTTTTTCTTGAGTCACACCGTCTTACAGATAAGGGGCCGGCGATGTATGAGGAAATCACGCATGTACCCTTTATTGCAAAGTGGCCAGGCCAAACGTCGGCCAATTCGGTTTCCAGGAGCATCGTGTCCCACATCGATATCAGTGGAACGCTGATGGAGTTCTTCGGGCACGAAATTCCGAAGACACTGGAAGGGGGAAGCATGTTGCCGATGCTGAGAGATTCGAATGCATCCGTTCGAGAAGAAGCGTTCCTCGAGTGGGGACGATACGAAGTTGATCACGACGGGTTCGGAGCATTTCAGCCTATCCGCTGCGTCTGTGATGGACGGCACAAGCTCTCAATTAATCTGATGGTAACCGACGAACTCTATGACCTGGAGATAGACCCAGGAGAGATGCATAACCTGATCTACTCGCAGGAGTATGCGGCGATTCGGAATAAACTGCATGACCTGCTGCTCAATTGGATGAATGTCTCGCGCGATCCCTTTCGCGGCTACTACTGGGGAAGCCGCCCGTGGCGTCCAGACTTTCCGAAGACTTGGGAAAACGCTGGGATGACGCGACAGCGAGAGAGCGACGGCTACCTGCCAAGAGAGTTGGACTACGACACCGGTCTCACGATGGTGAATGCAACGAGACCTAAAATCAACGTATCTGCGCCCAACCGGAAAGTGAAAACTGATGAAGAAGGCCCTTGATGGTGAAGTCGGCAGCCCGCGACATTCTTGTCTCTATTTTGACCTACACATTCGGCGCGGCTTTCCCCCTTTCTATCCCAAAGGGGAGAACCCCCGGCTCTGCCGGGGTGGTAGTAGCAGTTTGACATTTACGGGAGTATGCCACGGTTTTCTGTTTTTCAATGATGGCCGTGGCATGAATGAGCGCAAAAGACGCAAGGCTGCATGATCTACCGCAGTGAAATGCTGGATTGGGCATTACTGCGTGTTGCCGCAAGTCGCAAAAGGGAAGCCGACAGTCGCAACGAACCCCCAGCCGCTTTGAGCGGCTCACACCGTAAGCCCCCGGCCCTTCCGGGGGATATTTACTCGATGTAGCTATCTGCAGCTCAGTGACTTATGAACATGCAGTGAAACGTCGACGGCCCGCAATACCGGTGCCAACCCCGAGAGAATTGAGAATTCCATATGCCGCATTCAATTCCTTGCAGCTAGGCGAATCTAGCGATTCTGGTGGGGTGCGCACAAAACCGGGCGGGACTCGAACGTCAATGGCAAATGGAGCAGGGGACTCGAGAAGTCGGGCGGTACCTCACAGACGAGGGTATGTCCGCTAATCCACGTGGGTTCTGGCCAGCGTTGTTCTCTCCCAACAGGACGTTCACGCCCGGTCGGAATTGGACGGTCAGATCGGCAAAGCACCGTGAGTTTTCGGGAAGCGTGCGT
>PLGM01000016.1 GCA_003139795.1 Acidobacteriaceae bacterium
AGCGACCTTTGGGTTATGAGTGATGCAACTAGTGTAGTTTCAACGAGTTAGAGATCGCGGTTGGTTGTTTCAAAGAGTGCTAAGTAGCTGTAAATACGTTCGCGGTATTGGTATTTGGGGTTGAAATGGGGTTGGAGGACGGTTGCCAGCAATGTCGGCTACACGAAAGATTTGCCAAAGATTGCCTTTGAGATTCTGATCTCTTATGATCGTTACACCAATCCTGCACAACGATATTACAACGATTACGTTGGAATATCGTTGGTTTTGTGCTATTCTTTTCGTGGAGGTTTCAATATGTCCACCACGCTTGCTCGCCCTTCCGCCCTGGCCCTTGTTCCGGGACCGGTTTGGAGTTCGTTTGAGAAGTTCCGCAAAGGGGGAAATTCCACGCTGGAGGAGATCTCCGAGCATGGCGTAGGTACGCTTGTCGGCAAGGGTGTCACGTACCGTATCCTGCGCGATGCCGATTTTCAGCATCTGGTCGGACTGGCTACGGATGTGCATCGGCTTCAGCAGGGGCTGAACGTCATTATCCAAGCTGCCAAAGTTGTCGCCAAGCATCCCGACCAGGAACATGTCGAGCTTCTGATTCATTCGGCCGCCCTGTTTGCCGGGTCTCCCGTTTTGCCGACGCGCGACGGGCACGATGCGTTTCAACTGACCCAGGAAGAAATTGATGCACAGGCTGCGGATGGATTCAATCTGGAGAATGCTGCAATCCCGAGGCCCAGGTTCTAAATATGGCATCGTCACTTGGAGAGCTTGAACGGCAGTTGCGGTCGATCTCGCATAGCGAGGAGGCGATTCAGGCAGTTCAGGCTTTTTCCAATGGACTGGCGGGCACGAAAGGGCGGCTGGAAGTCTGGAACGCGGTGAACGCGATCGTTCGCGAGCCAATTGATCACGCCGAAACTTTGGCTCTCGGGTTTGACACCCCAGACGACCAGTTCTCCGTTCTTCAGGGTGACATCGTTCAAACTGAAGCGGCATATTTTTATGGGGAACGCATCGCGGGAATGCCCAAATTCGCGGTGCTCAATTCGTCCTGCGATCTTGTGCCTGGGCGGACGGCTCATGCGTCGCTGCTCCGCATTCTTCCGATTCGGAAGGACGAGGAACGAGCCAAGGAGAAGTTGGGCACACTGCTGAAATTCAGCCGGCGCGATTCCATGTATCTGCCCGCGTTGCCGGACGACAGCGAAGATGTCGTGGGCAATGTAATCTCCTTTGAAGGCATTTGCCAGATACGGTCTTCTGATCTGTTTCTCGCCAATCGGGCCGCTTCATTGTCTGTCGTCGGGTGGCGCATCTTTGCTTCTTTCGCACGAACCGTGATGGCGCGCGCGAACCCACGCGAAGTTGAACTTCGGATGGCAGTCGAGTAACGACGTCCTTGCCGTAGGCAATGGTTAACCTTGTGGCGGGCCGGAGATCAGGAAGTCTTCCCAACTGACGCTTGCAACGCCGTGGCGCCGGGCAATCTCTTCATCGCCGGGCGCGCAGATGACCAGAGGCGTAAACGCCGGATTGCGCCGACAAAACTCAAGCACGCCGCGAAGCGCCAGGACATCGAATCTCCCGGTCTTGACCTCCACGGCCCACTTCCCCCAACTCCCATCCATGACGGCATCGATCTCCAGCGGTTCCTCGCGCCAGTACGTTACCTGCTGGCCTTGGTTGATCGCAAAGGCCAGGCAAGCGTTTTCAACCCAGAAGCCGAAACGTCCCGGCTCACGACCCTGGTCAGGAGCGCCATCGGGGTGCATGGCCGACAAGAGAGCGTTGTTGAGCGTTATGAGTTTCGGCGGAGATGCACGGCGTCTGAGAACCTGCGTCGAATACTTCTCCAGCGGCGCGATCAAGTAGGCGTCTCCGAGCAAGGCTAGGTAATTGGCGACTGTTTCGATGGCTCCGCTGTCCTGAAGTTGGCCTTGCAGCTTTTGCAAGGAGACGATTTGCGCGGGTGAGCCGACGGCAATAGCAAAAACTTGGCGGAGCAGAGCGGGACGCCGCACTGTGCCTTGCGCCAGCACGTCGCGGCCGATGGCTGGCTCGATAATGGCATCGCGCACATACGCACGCCATCGTTCGGGAGACTTTTGAAATTCCACTGCGCCAGGATAGGAGCCAAAGAGAACGAGATTGATGGCGGCTTCATGCGGAGAGAGATGAAAAGCAGTTGCCAGCGAAGCGGCGGGCCAGTGACTCAACGTCAAACGCTCGAAGCGTCCAGCCAGGCTCTCCCGTGAGGCTTGCGCGACGCGAAGGGCTGAAGACCCTGTAGCTACCACATGAATTGGGAGACGGCGACGGCGGGCGCGATCCCAGTGCCCCTTGAGCCGTCCTGCCCAATCGGACAGATGATGCACCTCGTCCAGCAACAGAACCGCTGTCCCCTGCTTGGCGCGCGTTTCGGCCTCGGCCCAACGACGCTCCCAAAAACCAGGCAGTGCAGCGTCAGGATCGTCGCCGGCGGCGTAGATGGCCTTGTCGCCGAACTTTGCGGCAATGTCCAAAAGCAGCGTAGTCTTACCCACCTGCCGGGGACCGGTGAGAAGTTGGATGCGGCCGGGCGCGGCTTCGCCGAGCCGTTCGAGCAGTATTTCACGACAATGCAGATAGGCGTTCTGAACCTCAGCCATAGTCTAATAATTATTCGACTATGGCTGAGGTTGTGTCAAATCGAGCGTGGCCAAAACACACTGTGTCCTGCAAATCGCGATGAAATTGGCGGAGTGCCTGAGGTTTGGCTCTCGCCAAGCGGGCACGTGGTGCCACTTCGCGTCGTTCATGTCCTGGCGCAAGCTCTTCTCGTAATTCTTCCTCTGTTGGCAGATAGAGCATGCGAGCCTCCAATTCATCACACCCCGAGTGATGAATTGGAGGCTCGCGGTCGCTATATAACGGATAGAAAGGCGATAGAAAGGCAGGTTCGTGATAGAAAAGCCCTGTCCATAACGCCATCCCCATGGTATTCCGGTCGTCTGGAACAGGACACGAACCACAATGTCCGGCCCCCGTCTCCGCAGCCGTCCACTTCCTATTTCTCTACATCGATCTCTGGATACTTCCGTTTGACCGCCGCCGCCACCGTCGCGTGTTCCGGCTTTCCGCTGGACCGGGCCAGCGCATCCCGCGCGTGCGCAGCATCCTCAATCGGGTAGCGCCGCGTCTTCGGAAAGACAAACTCCCTTTTGGGCAGTTCCTTCCGCTCCACATACGTAAGTTTTGTCATCGTGACTTCTCCCGTCCTTCCTGTTTTAGGCTTGCTCACCGATAGGATGAAGGAGTCTAACTCCGATCTCATTGTGCGGCCCGACCTACTTCATCTTCCTCTTCCAACTCATCTTCTTCAGCGGCTTCATCCTGTGATTCGTCGAGGTGGTCCTCTGCTCCCCTGTCCAGGTAGATTTCCTTGATCTCGTCTTCTTCCAAGATATTGGGAACGTCAGCTCCATTTTCATGCTCTTCAGACGTCTCCGATAGCGCGTCGAGTTGCTGTGTCCTAGCCTTCATAATGTTGCCTCCTGAATGTCACTTGCTTTTTGCTGATTGAGCGCTTTTGACAAGAGCGGTAAGAACTGGATAACTTCATGCCGCGACGCAACACAGAATCCAGTTTGTGCATTGTCGACTTGCAATGTTGTTCCCAATTGCACAACTGATTGAGATCGCCTTCGCTGGTGTGCCGTTCGCCTCGCGGATGGTAGTGCCCTTTGACGGACGGCCCGGCCTGGTCACAGCAGACTCACCGAGTGAGCCTATGAACACCCCCACTCAGTTGAGGGTGAAGAGACGTGACTAACTTATCCCAGGCCATGCTAGATACAACGCAGTAAAGCACCTTTGCGGCCTGTCTGCACATTGGGGTCCTTGAACGAAGCCCAATCGGGCGCACGGAGAGAATCTCGAACTCCTGGCTCAATTCAAACCGGCTGCATCTCTGCTTCGTTTTCAGCAATTGCGGCATGGACGATGGCGAGGAACTTGTCGGCTTTTAGGCTAGCACCCCCGATGAGGACTCCATCTATGTCATGCTGACCAAGGTACGCAGTTGCATTTTCAGGTTCTACGCTACCACCGTATTGAACAATCATCTGCTGGGCCCGTAAATCTCCACAGATTTGACTGAGCTTCTTGCGAATCAGCAAAAGCGCATCCTGCGCCTGTTGTGGATTCTCATGGTGCAGAGAATTGCCGATCGCCCAGACTGGTTCATAGGCGACACTCAGCCGGGAGAAAAATTCTGGCGGAACGTTCGCCAATCCCTGCGAAAGTTGACTGTCGAGCACCGCCTCGGTCTGCTTCGCATTGCGTTGCCCCAGCGTCTCCCCGACGCAAAGAATCGCATTCAGTCCTGCGGCCAGTGCGCACTCTACCTTTTGGTTGATGAACGCATTGGACTCGCCCAGTTTGTGCCTGCGCTCACTGTGCCCGAGGATGACGTATTTGCAGCCAAGATCGAGCAACATGGTCGGGCTCACCTCGCCGGTGAAGGCTCCTTCCTTGTCGGGATACATGTTTTGAGCGCCGAGCGCGATCTGGGTACCCTTGAGCATTTCGCCGACAAGCGCGAGATAAGGGAATGGCGGGCAGAGGACAACGGTGACATGCTCGGCGCGGTCGAAGCCATCGATAATGCCTTTTGCCAACTGCTCCGCTTCAATTGAAGTTGTGTGCATCTTCCAATTTCCGACGACGACTTTCTGACTGCTATGCGTCTTCATGCCGCGCTCCTTGCGTAGATGTTAGATATCGTTTGATTTGCTGCGCTTTCACGGCGATCCGCCTCTACGGCCGCGTCGTATTCGCCGCAGTGTGCCGCCCGATCGCATTTGGCTTGATGGTAGAGACCCCCACGGCGACTTACTGTCCGCCGTCTTCTTCATCGATTTGTATTGGCATCTTTCAACTCCGAGAACCAGATTTAGTGTCCTTTTGTGTGTTTCCCTTATTCCATTTCCAATTTTGGATCTCCGGCATATCCTCACCGTGAGCATCGATGTAGTGTTTGTGCTCGATGAGTTTGTCCTGCATCTGCTGCTTCAGGTAGTCGCCCTTGGATCCGAGATTCGGTACACGACCGACGACGTCCATTACCAGGTGGAAGCGGTCGAGATCGTTCTGCACGCGCATGTCGAATGGCGTTGTGATTGTGCCTTTCTCCTTGTAGCCGCGCACATGCAAGTTGCGGTTGGTGCGGCGGTAGG
>PLGM01000355.1 GCA_003139795.1 Acidobacteriaceae bacterium
GGCGTAGACCGTCTGCCCGTTGGCTGGCAGGCCGGTCACGGTCTCCGAGGTGGCCGTCGTTGAACCCGAATTATACAGGTTGGACGAGCCCACTCCGGTGGTGCCCAGCCAGAGTTGGTACGCNNGGGCCCGGTCCCGGCCGTCCACGCGAAGGTCACGCTGGAACCTAACAGCATACTGCCGGGTTGGGGAGAGGTGAGCGTAGCCCCAGTCGCCCCCCCGGTCAGGGCTGTTGGAATGGAGGTACTGGCGTCATAGTCGCTGTCGCCGGGGTAGCTTGCCACAACCTGGTGTGCGCCCGAGCCCAACGCCACCGCAACCCCGCTGGCCGATGCAGTTGCGGTTTGGGTTTCCGTCAGCAGCACCGCGACTGCGCCATTGCCGGCGACGGTGCTATTGGCTCCGTCGCCGACGGCCAGGTCAAGGATGCCGTCCCCGTTGAAATCCCCCACCGCGATGGACACGGGGATGCCGCCCGTTGCCGGGCTCGCCGCCGGCGTAAATGTTCCGTCCCCGTTGCCCAGCAGCACCGTCACCGTGTTGCTGTAATAGTTCGCCACGGCCAGATCCGGGATGCCGTCCCCGTTGAAATCACCCACTGCTATGGCATCGGGGGCGCTGCCCGTTGCCGGGCTTGCCGTCGCCGTGAACGTTCCGTCCCCGTTGCCCAGCAGAATCGTCAACGTGTTGTCACTGTTCACAGCAGCCAGGTCCGGGATGCCGTCCCCGTTGAAATCCCCCAACGCGATGGCCCAGGGATAGCTGCCCGTAGTCGGGCTCGTCGCCGTAGCTGTAAAGGTTCCGTCTCCGTTGCCCAGCAGAATCGTCACCGTACCATCGGAGTTGCAGGCGATATCGCTGCCGCACACGTTCACTACGGCCAGGTCTGGGATGCCGTCCCCATTGAAGTCACCCACCGCTATGGCCTCGGGCGCGATGCCTGTCGACGGGCTCGTCGCCGTAGCTGCAAAAGTTCCGTCCCCTTTGCCCAACAACACCGTCACCGAGCGGCTTGCGTTTGCCACCGCCAAGTCCGGGATGCCGTCCCCGTTGAAATCCCCCACCGCGATGGACGTGGAAGTGTTACCTGTCGTCGGGCTCGCCGCTGGCGTGAAGGTTCCGTCCCCGTTGCCCAGCAGAATCGTCACCGACGATACAGGGTATTCCTCGTTTGCCACCGCCAGGTCCAAGATGCCGTCCCCGTTGAAATCACCCACCGCTATGGACAAGGGGCTGAGGCCCGTAGCCGGGCTTGTCGCCGTAGCTGTAAAAGTCCCGTCCCCGTTGCCCAGCAGCACCGTCACCGTATCGCCGCCCGTGTTCGCCACCGCCAGGTCCGGGATGCCGTCCCCGTTGAAATCACCCACCGCGATGGAAGCGGGATAGCTGCCTGTCGCAGAGTTCGAAAAGTTCAGAAAGCCGAGCCCTGCCCCCGCACCCAGCGTTGCCGAGCCTAACAGGGAATTGCCGTTGCTGGTGTCGAGGAACGAGACCGTCCCCGTGGGCGCCAGAGGGCCTACGCCCTCCACCGTCGCCGTCAGCGTGTAGTTGCCCACACTGCCGCTCTGCGCAATCGTTGTTACCGTCGGATAGAGCCCGGTGAGCGTCACCGTCAGCGCCGCCGTGGCGGAGGCGCTGCCCGCATCGCTCCTTGTCCCGACAAAGACGGCCTTGTAGCTGTGGCTGCCAACGCCAGGCCTGAACTTGAATGTTGCCGTCCCGGCTTTCGTAAGTTGCGCCGTGCCCACGATATGAATGTCTTCGCAGTGGGCCGCCTTCGCGTCGCAGAACTTCACCTGGCCGGTCGTCACAGGGGTGGTCCCGGCCATCACCGTAGCCGTCAGCGTGACCACGCTCCCCGAGGTGACCGTAGTGACCGCGCTGCCTCCCGAGGTGACCGCCAGCGTGGTGGTGGTGGCTGTGCCGGTTGCCCCAGCCGGAAGCCCAGCCAGCAGCAAAATGCCGAACAGCGCCTGAAAACAACCTTTCAAGCGGCCATTGCGGCATCGCCTGCCCGCCGCAATGGCGCTGGCGAAGGCTCTCTCGATGGGGGCCACGGCAGAAAGCGGGAAAGCGAAGAAAGACGGCAGAGACGCACAAAACCATCCCCGAAGGGACGGCCGCGGACAAGCATCACGCGCAAGTGAAGGCATAAAACCCCTCCCATTGTCGAGAAGCGGGGACAGACAACAAAATGGGATGACGCCGGCTTATGCAACCGCTGCATCTGCTCCGCGGCAGCTATTCTACGCCTGGCATTCAGCAGGCTCAAGGCCTTCGCACCTCCGGCAATCTGAAAACCTGCGAGGGGGTGAAAGATTTGGGGACGGTTTGTGGAGGTGGTTCCCCCGAGGGCGATGTGGTTGCGGTAGACTTGGACGCGATGCGGGTATTCGGGATTGATTGCGGGACAGAGGTAACGGGGTTCGGGGTCGTGGAGTCGTGCGACACCGGACGGGAGCCCAAGCTGGTGTTGAAGGCGATGGGGGCGATCCGGCTGAAGAAGGCGCTTTCGACGGCGGAGCGGCTGGAGCAGGTGTTCCGGGAGCTGAGTAAGGAGCTGGAGCGGTGGCAGCCGGACTCCGTGGCGATCGAGGAGGTTTTCTACTCAGTGAATGCGAAGAGCGCGCTGAAGCTGGGACAGGTGCGGGGCGTGGCTCTGCTGGCGGCGGCGACGCAGAGGCTGCCGGTGGCCGAGTATGCGCCGCTGAAGATCAAGTCGAGCGTGGTGGGGTACGGGCTGGCGAAGAAGGAGCAGGTGCAGTTCATGGTGGCGCGGCTGCTGGAGTTGAAGGAGACGCCGGAGCCGCCGGACGCGGCGGATGCGCTGGCGCTGGCGATCTGCCACATTCATACGGCGCAGACGCTGGCGCTGCAAGGGGTGGGGCGATGAGGGGGGTGTGGCTGGCCTTGGCTTGGGCGGCTATGGCGATGCCGGCGCGGGGCGAGGCTGGGGCTGCGGCGGGGCCGGTGTTCGAGGTGGATTATTCCAATCCAGGGCTTTCGCCGTCGCACTGGGTTCTGACGCTTTATCCGGACGGGAGCGGGCATTTCTGGTCGGAGCGGGGCAGCGTGGCCGGCGATGCGGCGCGGGGAGCGGGGCAAGGCGCGGGGCAAGATGTGGCGCAGGGGATTGAGGCGCCCAATGTGGATCGGGATATCAGGGTGAGCGCGGAATTTGCGGGACGCGTCTTTGAGACAACCCGCCAGCACCAACTGTTCAACTCAGGATGCGAGAGCCACCTGAAGGTGGCCTTCCAGGGATGGAAGAAGCTGAGTTACAGCGGGCCGGATGGCGCCGGGGGCTGCGCGTTCAATTACTCGAAGGACAAGGAGATTCAAGCGCTGGGGGACTCGCTGGTGGCGGTGGCGAGCGCGATCGTGGAGGGTGCGCGGCTGGAGACACTGTTGCAGCACGACCGGCTGGGGCTGGACAAGGAGACAGAGTACCTGATGGAGGCCGCCGGGGATGGGCGGGTGCAGCAGATTGGCACGATTCGGGGGATTCTGGAGCGGCTGGCAGAGGACCCGGAGGTGATGGAGCGGGTGAGGAAGCGGGCCAGGGTTCTGTTGGCGCAGGGAAAGGGATAAACCGTGTCGAAGCGCGTCCCGCGCGGGTTTTTGGGCAACTATTTCCTGCGACGGCGAGTCCAATCTATGACGGGCTGGCTGCGGCAGGGGGTGGCGGCGGTTGCAGGCGAAGCGGGCAAGTGGCTGGAAAGGCGGGGTTCCATGCAGAGCGTAGGAGATCGCGGAAGGCTGATTGGACGCGGGTTGGGCGCCGGACGGCTGGGGTTGGCAGCGCTGGCGCTGGGAGCTGTTTGGCTGGCGCCGGTTTTGCAGGCCGGAGATGCGACGCCGGCGGCGCGGGCGGTGCGGCTGAGCAGCGTGGACGGGCAGGTGCAGCTTGCGCAAGGCAACCAGGTGCTTGCCGACGAGGCGGTGGCGAATACGCCGCTGTTTGCGGGCACGCGGGTGACGACCGGTGATGACGGCCGGGCGGAGATTCAGTTTGAAGACGGGAGCGTGGCGCGGCTTTCGCCGAACAGCTCGCTGACGCTGACGATGCTGCGCGGGCAGGACGGGAACGGCGAGGCGGAGATCGCGCTGGAAAGCGGCCTGGGCTACTTTGAGCTGCAGGGCACGGGGCAGAGCGGGACGATTCGCGTGAAATTTTCCGACAGCGTGGTGACGGCGGGCGGCTTTACGGTGATGCGGATCAACCTGGACAGCCCTCCGGGGGAGCTGGCGGTTTTCTCAGGGAACGCGCACCTGGAACGCGGCGGCGCGATGACGGTTGACCTGCACGGCGGGGAGAGTGTGGCGCTGATTGGCAGCGATCCGAGCCGCTACACGCTGGCAGAATCGATCGAGCCGGATTCGTGGGATACGTGGAACTCGGACCGGGACCAGGTGCTGACGTCGGAGGCCGCGGCCAAGACCGGGGCGACGAAGAACTACGGCGACAACAGCAACCCGGCGTGGAACGACCTGGATGCGAGCGGGAACTGGTACAACGTGCCGGGGCAGGGCAACATCTGGTCGCCGTATGAGGCGTCGGGCGCGGGGTGGGACCCCTATGGGAACGGGTACTGGATGAATACGCCGGGGTATGGCTACATATGGGCATCGGGGTATCCGTGGGGCTATTTGCCGTACCAGTGCGGAATGTGGAACTGGTACGACGCCTTTGGCTGGGGCTGGGCGCCGGGGATGGAGGGGTGCTCTCCGTGGTGGGGAATGGGTGGTTACTTTGGCCCCAACATCGGCAATGGTTTTGGCGGTTATCGACCACCGTTGCGTCCGCATCCACCACGCCGTCCGCTGGGCGGCAGAGCGCAGAGGGCGAATACGCTGATTGCCGTGAACCGGCGTCCTGTGGGCGGGAGTACCGCACTGCCGGCGCGGGACAGGGCGGCTCCGGTGACGATTGCCGGGCAAACGGTGCAGCCACTGCGCCCACTGGGCGCGCGGGCACAGTATGACCACTCGGCCTCGGCGTATGTGAATCGCACGGTGTCGGTCTTTCCTGGATCGAGTTTGGGAGCGGGGTCGGGGGGCGGGCAGGCACGGGCTACGGGGCCGAGCTTTGGCGGCAGCAAGGCGGGGAGTTCGTCCGGGTCTGGAGCAAGAAGCCCGGGCAGCAGCCAACATAGTTCCTCCGGTGGCGGGACCTCCGCGAGCCATTCCTCGGGCGGGGGGACCTCCGCGAGCCATACCTCGGGTGGTGGTGGCGGCTTCAGCGGCGGGGGCGGTGGCGGTGCTGCCCACAGCGGCGGTGGCGGTGGCGGCGGTGGTGGCGGTGGCGGTGGCGGTCACCACTAGAGCTACGGCTTCCAATCCTGTTTGCTTGAACGATCGATCGTAGCAATGGCCGCGGGGCAGTAACTTCTTGAAGAAGTTCACTTCCCGCGGCCAGTTTGTTTGGCAAGGAGCTATCAAGAAAGAATTATCAGGTAAGTTATGCGGGAAACAGCAATGGCCGTCCGCCGCGGCGGACGGCCATTGGCGTCACGGGCGGGAAGTTACCTACCGCCTCGCGGCGTTGTGTTTGTCGCGGTAGATGGCGCGCGAGGTGCGGTTGAGGCGACGATTGAGCGCGATGCGGTCGGCGCGGGTGAGGCGGCCGTTATGGGTGGCGCGCATGTTTCTTTCGTGGCGGCCGATGGAGGCTTCGCGGCGCTCCAGGCGGCTGGCCTGGCGCGCGTTGAGGCGGCCGGTGCGGATGCCTTGCGCGATGTGCTGCTGCTGGTGTTCGCGGCGCTGGTTGATGGTGGCGGCATGGCGTTGGACAGGAGCAGGAGCGGCCTGGCCAAAGCCAATGGCGGAGGTAAGTGCGAGAAGTCCGACGCCAAGCAAAGAAACTTTCATGGTGTATCTCCGTGGGAGGCGGCGGTTTGTTGCTATGTGCCGATCCGCGCTCACATTCATAAAGACACAAAGCTGCCATAAGTGTTGCGCGGGTCCTTTTCGAGATACATCTTAAGGTTGAGAGTAGGGCGGGGAGTTATGCAGCGGAGTAAGTAGCTTGAAGAGCGTGCCAGAGACGGGCAAGAGCCTCGATGGGCAGGGCTTCGGCGCGGGCCTGGGGGTGGATGACGGCGCTGGCAAGTGCGGCGGCGATGGCGGCGGGGGGAATGCCGGCGGCGCGGAGGTTGTTCGCGAGGGTCTTGCGTTTTTGGGCAAAGACTTTGCGGACGAAGGGGAGAAAGGTGGACTCGTGGAGCGAGAGTTCCGCGAAGCGCGGGGCAAAACGCCAGCGGAAGACGGTGGAATGGACATCGGGCGGGGGCGAAAAGGATGAGGGCGGGAGGGTGAAGAGGGATTCGGCGGGGCCGTACATCTGGACGGTGACGGAGAGCAGGCCATAGTCGCGCGAGCCGGGAAGGGCGGTGATGCGATCGGCGACTTCGCGCTGGACCATCAATACGGCCCGGTCGAGGACGGCGCGGCCCAGGACTGGGCTTTCGGGGGCGGCGTGGCTGGCGGCGAGTTTGAGGAGGATTTGCGAGGTGATGTAGTAGGGGAGATTGCCGAAGACGAGCAGGGGCTGGCCGGCGGCGGCGGAGGCGGCGGCGAAGTCGAAGGTGAGGACGTTTTGCTGGAGGACGGTGAGGAGGCCGGGTGGGAACCGGGTGCGGAGATGGGCGGCGAGGCCGGGGTCGAGCTCGACGGCGAGGACGTGGGCGGCGCGGGCGACGAGGGCCGAGGTGATGGCGCCGGCGCCGGGACCGATTTCGACGACGGTGCGGGTGGAGAGGTCGCCGAGCGAGGCGGCGATGCGCTCAATGGCCTGCGCGTCGTTGAGGAAGTTCTGTCCGAGCCTTGGGTTGGCGGGCATGGGCTGCTTTGATGGTAGATGAAGGGGCGGTTGGGGCGCGTTGCGTGAGGGTTGGGTTGGAACTTGCCTGCGAAACCGCGCTCGGGTTGTTGCACGCTGCTGCAAGTGCCGTTTTGGAGAAACTCCGCTTCTCAGCTCATGCGATGGGCTGTTTGCATCCACTGGCAGTCAGCTTGGGAATTGTCCGTCATCGAGGCGCTACGTGCGAACAAATACCATGATGGGCGGTCCTGTGGCTCACGAGCACGTTTACCACGGAGATACTCCCCGGATGCATCTCCCGTTTTGGGGAGACGTTTCACCCTCCAGCCA
Organism: Acidobacteriaceae bacterium; assembly: GCA_003139795.1. Classification (GTDB taxonomy): domain Bacteria; phylum Acidobacteriota; class Terriglobia; order Terriglobales; family Acidobacteriaceae; genus Telmatobacter. The sequence continues at coordinate 7,154 of PLGM01000355.1, forward strand.
GTGCTTCAGGCAGCACTTGGTTCGACCGGTAAGGGCACCCGTCAGAACACGCCCCGGAATTGTTCCAGACCGCCTGGCGGCAGCATCACGCCGATAAAAAACTCCCCTCATTCTGAAATAGTCAGCAGTATGTTGAAGGGTGCGTGCCTTAGCTGTGAAGTTTCAGTTGATTACTTGCCGATCACTAGTATCTGGAAAGAGTTCGGGATCATTGGCGCGCGAGGGCCGCGCATCCAGGGTGGAGCGCCAGACGGCGGACCGCCGGCAGGCGGAGCGGCGCCTGAGGCCTGGGTCGGAGCGGCCGGTGCAGCAGGAACCGGGCCGAACTCGGCAGTGATCGTCAGGATCTGGTTGGTCTTTGTATCCAGGGTCAGCACCTTGGCCCGGGCCGGCGTGGCAACCGTCTGCTCAACGGAGAAGCAGGTGGGCGAATTCTCCAGCACCACCGTAAGAGTGCCATCGCCCTGCGAACTGAAGGCCTCCATCGTCGCCGGGTTGAAGGTAGCGCCGTCCGACCCGTTGCCAATGGGCAGATCGGTGATGATATGGCCATCCGCAGCCGAGAGGATGATCATGTTCATCTTGTCGCGGCATGTGGCGAAGAGGATACTGTTCTTAGCGTCCAGCGCCAGGCCGGCGCATCCTCCGCCCTTGCTCGAAACGTCGTACCTGCCGATCATCTTCATGGTGTTCGCGTCGATGACTGCGATGGCGGCCTTGTCTTCGATGTCGACATAGATCTTGCCGTGGCCGTCGGTGGCGGCCTGTTCGGGTGCGCCGCCGATGTCGATTGTGCCGAGGATCGAGCCATCCTTATCGTCGAGGACGGTAATATTCGGCGCCGAGTGGCTGAGGACGTAGAAGTGGTGATTGTAAGCATCGTTGAGGTAGCCGTCCGGATTGCCCTGCACGTCGATCTTCTTGAGAATCGCAAAGGTCTTCGAATCGAACATCGTGACCGGCTTTGAGGTTGCGAATCCGTGCGCGGTCGCGGTGTCGACCGCTCCGCCGTGCGCGCTTACGCCCGGGATATCTCCCACCTGGGCCAGCGTGTCGAGGTTAAAGACGCCGATGTGCCCGGCCGGGCCAGACCGAGCAACATACAGGTTGCGGCCGTCAGGGTCGGCAGTCACATAATCGAATCCGCCATCGCCTCCAATCAGTTGAATCTTGAGGACCTTGTAGGGGCCACCCGCCTGAGCGTGGGCCAGGCCCGCAAACGAAAGCAGAACGGCGACGGTTGCAACGATAAGCGGCTTGCAGGTCATGGTGGTATCTCCAGCGGGGGAATTTCCGGGCCATGCAGCGGTCCGGACTGTTTGAGTCGAGGATGGGATTCCGCTTCTTCTCGAAATCGAGCATACACCTGCAACCTGAAGGTCGGGTGAATGCCGGGTCCGGGTGTTTGACCGGCTGCATGGAAGTTGAGTCAGGAATAGCGCGGTCAATTGCCGCCCCCTTGTCCTCAGTGAATGCAACGGTCGTCGTCGTCGATTGAGAATCGGCTTCCGGTTCGGCCGTGAATAGAGCAGGACATGGTGATCGGACTCTTTCCTCAGACGCGAGACGGTATGCGCCCGGGGCCGCACTCCCGCGGCTCAACAATGGCTCCCCGTGTGACAGCGGTCAATCTTTCGCTGGTTCTGGTAAGCTGGTAGCGATTTTTGGAAGACACTTTGAGGAGGTTTTGCGATGCGCTTGTGGAGAATGACAGCTTGTTGTGTGTTGGGAATGGGTGCGCTGGCGGCGACGGCGCAGATGGGAACGAGCGGGACGGCGCAGGCGCCCGCGGTGGGAAGCATCGCCACGCCAGCGGCGGCATTCGATTCGCAGTTGAGCCTGATTGAAGAAGAGATGATGGGCGCGGTGAAGGCGATGCCGGCAGAGAAATATGGATTTGCTCCGAGCGCGGCGATCTTTGTGCCGGGACAGGGGACCGAGTTCGCAACGGTACGGACGTTTGCGCAGCAGGCGACGCATGTGGCGGAGGCCAACTACTTCTTCTACAGCATCGTCAGCGGTCTGAAGCCGGATGTGGATGTAAAGGGAGTTGAAAAGCTGACGAAGAAGGAAGACGTGGTGGCCGCGCTGGGGGGTTCGTTTGCTTTCGCGCACAAGGCGATTGCGACTCTGACGGCGGCCAATGCGTTTGAGGTGGTGAAATCGCCGGAGCCGGGTTTCCAGACGCGGGCGACGCTTGCGGCGTTCGGCATCGCGCATGGATTCGATCACTACGGGCAGTTGGTTGAGTATCTGAGGATGAATGGGATTGTGCCCCCGGCGAGCGCGAAATAGTTCATTGCGCCGCTCGTATCACTCACCCTGAGCTGCCAATCCTGCCGATTGGCGCAGAAATCTCCCGGTGGCTTTTTGGCTGACTGCATCTTCAGTTGCGGCGGTCCTGAACGCCGGCGCGCAGAACCAGTTGTTCATCCCGCCGCGGCTTGCGTTCATGGAGGAGTGGGCTTACCAGCCAGGGGTTACCTAAAGCCGGAGAGCAACATCGAATTCCACTCGCCATTCACGCTTGGCAGTGATAGCCTTCGTGGACAAAAGGGCTGCTCTTCCCCGTGCAAGCCAACAGAACACCCCTAACAGCCTGTGGTGAAAG
>PLGM01000394.1:0-6195 GCA_003139795.1 Acidobacteriaceae bacterium
GAACTTGGCACTGTCCAGTTAGTACTGAGCACCTCTCCATTTCCCAAGCTGGACCGCAACTGCGCCGCAGCGGGTTTGACCGGGTTCTTTTCGATTGGCTGGCTGCGGCAAGATGCCCGGTATGTTAAAGAGACTCTATCCATCAAGAGCCTTCCACAGCCTCACCGCCCAAACCGGCCTGGCTTCGATGCTCTTGATCACCGCGTAGCTGGCGGCATCCAGCGCGCTGATCTCTTCGCTCTGCTGGCACAGAACGTAAAGCTGCGCTCCATCCGGCGAAATCAGAACCTCAAGCGGTGAAGCGCAGTCCACGGCATCGTCGACGTTCGCTTGCGGGAGCGGCTGTTCCCCGGATGCCGGCGGCCTTTAAGGCGCCGGCGGTCTCTCAGCAGACGGAATGAGGAATGGCTCGGGGCCAAGGTGGCCGCGATGGCAGGTGCCGCAGGTCACCGGAGCCCCGAAGCTGTCGATCTTGGCCACGTAACTCCTGTTGATCTCCTCGGTCATGGTGTACATCATGCGAGCCACTGCCTTCATGGGCTTGGAATCGCTGGCAAAGTTGAGCTGCGGGCGGCCGTTCGGGCCGATGTTGTTGGGATCCTCAGCGTGGCAGGAGTCGCAACGAATGCCCAGCCCAGCCTCCCACTGTTCCATAATGTCGTGGACCTGCTGCCCGGATAAATCCCTGGGCAGAACCTTCAGGTTTGCCGGCGCTGGAAAGGTGCGTGGCTCAGGCGGCGGGTTGCCGGCCGGGTCCTGTGGGCCTTGTGGCGCCTGGGCAGCGGTGCTGACGATGAAGGCAGCCGCAGTGAGCAGAACTGCCGCGGCAGACAGTCGAAACTGGAATGATGGCTTCATGCCGGGAACCTCGTCGCAGGTTGGAACGTCTTTCTGTGACGCGCGGTCTTCGGTGTTGGCACGACGATATTCCTCGTGCTACCAGCTCTCTCTCTTTCGCGGCTGGGGCGACAGATCGTCGGCAATCCTGTTGATGTCTTCATCGCTCAACACTTGCTTCCACCACGGCATGTAGAGTAGCGGAACGCTTTTTGATTCTTCCTGAATTCAGATCCGACGGCCATCCTCATGGCCGGCTGCTGCCTTGCGCGAGTTCCAGGTCAAGCCCCGCGCGCTCTCCGTTGATGAGCACGATACCGTCATTGATAAGTTGTTGGCCGGTGCAATCGTAGGATTCATAGCGGCGAAGAGCTTCCATGGGAAAGAAGAACTCAACGGACAGAGCCCGCGCCGTCGGTGCGCCGGGTTTTGTGCGGGGATGTACCGTGGTGCTGAAGCTGATGCCGTCGAAGTTCTGGTCTCCGGGGAAGTAAGTGAGCACGCGGCGGATGAGCGGCGAGATGTGTTCGTCAAAGGCCAGCGCAGCGAGCCTGTAACGCGAGGCTTCCGGCGGTTCGGCCAAAGCCGTGGTCATGGAGAGCTCGAGGTAAACCTGGTGATGAAATGCAATAAACGCCGGCGGCGCATACGTGACGAAATGCGCCTCAGGCTCCAGTTCCTTCAGCATGTGATTGCTGGCGCCCTGGATCGACAACTGCAGCGCCGCCAGTGCCTGCGGAGAAGCATCGCGCACCGGCGGTGGTGGCGGGATCGACGGCTGGGGCTTCGGTGGCGGCGCGGGCGCTGGGGCGGGCTTTGGATCAGGCTGATTGGCGACGTTGTTTGCCGCGTGCAGCGGCAAGGCGGCGCTCTTATCCGCCACGACCGCGGTTTCTAGTGGCATCGATGTTCTGACCACATCCGGCGTAGCCGGCGCAGGTTCCTTTGCCGCAGCCTGTTCGTCATCGGTCAACCATATGTTCAGCTGCTTCGCATTGAGCAGCACATCGGCATCAAGCAGCGCGCCTTGCTGTGCCAGGTTATTCTGCGCATTTACCAGTTTTACCGCCGCAGCCTGCGGGAAATAGACCATCAGATTCTCAGGCCGCTCAATCGGCATGCCCATGGTCTTGGTGACGACATGGTGCGAAACCTCAACTGCGTATCCCTGAACAGCGGTGTTGCCCTGAAACGCCGGAACTACGGCCTTCAGAATGGGCACCACAACATCCAGAAAGGTTTGACGTGCGCGCTGCTCTTCGTTGAATCTGTCGGATGCGTAAGCTCCGTAGTAGTTGCCGGAGACGGCGATCACAGTCGCCCCGTTGTAATGATCAAAGCGGATGGAGTGCTGGTCAGTGCGCTTCTGCACCTTCTCGTCGATATCCAGCTTGCGGCTGAGGTAGAAGGGAAAGGTGAAAGGATAGCTGACAATGTTTTGGCCTACCGTCTTGAGGTCGCTGAACGACCGCTCCTGGAGGGCGCGCAACGCAGGGTCGCCAATCTCAACCGGGGCCACAACCTGCGCCGGGACAAGCCTCGCGCCGATGAGCAACATCGCCAGGAATGCAATTCTACTTGCGCGCATAAACCGTCCCTGCCGGCTGATATGGAGGATCGGCCACGGCGCGAGTATAAGCGATAAGAGCGCGCACATCCGCAGCGCTCAGGGTGTTCCCGTAGGACGGCATCAGTGCCGAGCGATTCAGCGCCGGTCCGCCGTGCAGGATGATCGACGTCAGATCGGCATCGCTCATCTTGTTCAGGGTATTGCCCTCGGTGAAGGGATGCGGCTTGACTTCAAGATTGTCGTAATTGGAGACGCGCTGGGGCGACGATTCCGGATCGTGGCAGCGGTTACAATGCTTGTCGGCGAGAATGGACCCCAACCTCTGCTGGTAGCCAAGCGCCGTTGCGACGATGTCAAGAGTTACCGGCCGCGACTTGCCGGGCGTAACTGCGCTGAGCTGGTATCGCCCAGCGATGGAGCCCAGAGTTACCGAAGTGGTTGCCTGGCCGCTGGAATCGGTGATCATCGCGGCCGGGTCAAAGCTGACGCCCGCGGGGCCGTGAAACTCAACCAGTGCTCCGGGAACCGCAGTCCCCTGATCGTCGTTGACCTGCACGACCAGCGGATCGGACAGCGCCGTGCCGGTGACGCCGACCTGGTGGCCGCCACTGGACTCGACGATGGCCGTTCCCGCAGCCGTGGCTTTCAACCCTGGAACAGGTGGAGCGTTTTGCTTGCACCCGGCCAGAGTGGCGAGCGCCAAGAGCGCCACCCATGCGGACGATCGGAACGTTATGCGTGCAGCGAACCGCTTCATCATTGCTTCGCTCCCCGCCCGGCCGGGCCTTTCAGCGACATCAGGAAAGCCGTCAGCGCGCGGGCGTCGTCATCGCTCAGGTTCTGGTTTGGTTCCGTGGTGCCCGGCCGCAGCGCCTGCGGATTCCTGAGCCACGCGTAGACCCACGCCGCGGTCAACCGCGAGCCAACCTGCGTCAGCGTCGGTCCAATATATCCTTTGTCGGTCTTGGTGTCGATAATGTGGCACGCCTGACAAGCATACTTTGAATAGAACAATTGCCGGCCGTGTTCCACGATTTCAGGGGAATTGGCGGCCGTGGGCGCGAGCTCCGGATCGATGGACGGCGACTGATAGACGGTTAGTATGTAGTCGGTCAACTCCTTGTTGTCGCTTTCGCTCAGGTTGAAGCGCGGCATGCGCCGAATGAGCGATGGGCGCAGCGTGTTGGGGTTGTGGAGGAAGTCAGTGAGCCATTGCCGCTCGACTGCGCTTCCTTCCCAGGAAAGGTCGGGCGCCATATCGCCGCCCCGGCCGTTGAAACGGTGGCAACTAAAACAGGCGAGTTCGTCGATCAGCTTGCCCGCGTGGCCGGCAGGCTGGTAGTTCGTCTCCGGAATTGCCGCAACGCGCAATTTGTCGGGCATGGTGCGGCTGCGATTTGTGAGCGCAAGCAGGGCCGTGGTCAAAGCATCTGTCTGCGAAGCCGTCAAAGCAAACTGCGGCATCTTCACGCTGGCGCCGAAGGCTCGCGGCTCACGGATCTTGGCGACGATGTAACTGGACATCGTGTGTTCCATGCCGGGCAGAAAGACGATCTGCGCCAGCGGCTTGCTGCCGATGGTGCTGAGTTCGGGCGCAAAGTTCTCAGGCTTCTGCACGCCATTGATTTCGTGGCAGGCGGCGCATCCCAGCTCGACGATGAGTTTTCGTCCGTGGGCAATCTGCCGCCCGTCCGCCGTATCCAGATGAACGCTCGCGCCGTAGTCTGAATCCGACTTACCCTGCAAATAGCCGGCCAGAGTCACGATCTGCTGCGCTGTGAAGCGGTAATGAGGCATGGGAGTTGTGGCATCGTAAATGCGGGGATTCTCGAGCCAAGCCGTCAGCCACTGGGGCCTTACCTTGTTTCCAATGCGCGTCAGTTCGGGACCCACGTCGCCGCCCACCAGGTTCCCCGCCGCATTCTGAACGGCGTGGCACGACGAGCAGAACGATTCGCCATACAGGCTCGGTCCGGCGGATGGATCGGCGTGGGCCACAGACTGAACGCCGGCCGCGGCAGCATCGCCCGCCTGTGGCGTGCTGGCGCTCACCAGATACGCAGAGATGTCGCTGGCATCCGCGTCGCTGAGCTTGTAATTGGGCATCGTCGTCGATGCCGCGAATGCCTGGGGGTCTTTGAGCCAGCTATAAATCCACTCGCGTGTCGTCTTGTCGGCGATGTGCGCAAGCGACGGAGGATGATCCGTGGCCACGACCTTGCTTCCGTCGGGCAGCGTGATAGCGTGGCAGTGGACGCAGCCGTAGCGCGTCAGCATGGTTCTGCCCAGGTTGAGCTGCGGTGTTCCGGGCAGCGCATTCTGGTGGCATTGGCCGCAGCCGGACTCAATGTAACGCGGGGGCAGGATGGGTTCCTCGCCGGCGCGTTCGCTGTGGTGCGCTTCGGCAACCGTGGTGGCCGCGCCCTGCCCGCCATGGCAGATGACGCAACCGAATCCGTCCAGTGTGTGCGGAATTGCCGGGTGTTTGCGGAAGGGCTGCTGACTCACGTCGCTAAGACTGGCCTCATTCAATCCCAGGTGGCAGGTGGTGCAGCGGTCAACCACGCCCAGGTCCGGAAGCCATATTTGATGAATGCCTGGCACGAACCGGCGGCGCAGGCTTACGGCATCTCCGCGATCGCGAATCAGAGTGAGGTAGCGACGCTGATAGCCATGCCACTGGCTGAAGTGCTCCTTTGCCGGCGCGATCGCAAGCGCCAGCAACAAGCCCAGGCTGACAACGCCGAATGCCCGCACCGGATCGCCGAACAGCGCCTGCCACGCAGAGGAAAGAAATTTCTTCATGAATTGCACTCAACTCCTCCAGGGCCATACCCAGGACCAGCCTGGGCCGCGGAACCATGTGCCTACAGCGGTGAGCACAATGAGTTCAAAGAGAAACCACGTCATGATCCAGTAAGCCAGCGGCTTCAGGGCCAGATAACGACGCAACCGTGAAGGCGAATCGGGCGTGCTGTTGGCGGCGACGATCATTCCCAGGGCAACGATCACCGTGGGCGCGACGGCGACGTATACATGGAACAGCAACAGAAAGAGCAGCATTCCCGCCGCTGCGAGATAGAACCAGCGTACCCGCCGTGTGCGGTCCTTCAGAAACAGGCCGTTGGCCTCGATGTTGATGTTGAAATACGGGATGACAATGAGAGCGATGATAAGCAGCGCGGGTACCAGCACGCCAGCCACGACAGGCGGGAAATAGTGCAGCAATTCCTGCAGGCCGAGAAAATACCACGGCGCCTTGGCAGGGTTAGGGGTGTGCGTTGGATCGGCGATGCCCTCCAATGGCGCGTTGAAGAACAACGAGAAAACGACCAGTGAGATGGCAAGCAGTTCGATCGCCAGCGCGGCACGGAAGAGCACCTCCGGGAAGGTTTGCACCTGGTCTTCCTGGGTGACCTTCACCTGCGCCGAAGTGCGGCGCGTGACGAAGACAACTCGCGTGGGTGAGCGCCGCTGGTCTGAGTCGACGCCGGCGACGAAGTCTTTCGGATCGCTCATTTGACCTCCTTCGCGGGTAGCGTGCCGTCAGTGGCTGCTTGTGTTTTCGGCTCCGACTGCTGCACGTAAAGGCCGCCGTCCTTGCGAATGCGCCAGAAATGCACAGCGATGAAGAGTATGGCCGCCAGGGGCAGAATGACGCAGTGCAACACATAAAAGCGCAGCAGCGCATTTGCGTTGACCTGGTTGCCGCCCAGGAGCAGGAAGTGGATCTTGCTGCCGACCAACGGCACGGCAGAAGAGAGATTGGAACCGACGGTGATGGCCCA
>PLGM01000394.1:6249-44914 GCA_003139795.1 Acidobacteriaceae bacterium
ACGACAAACTGCAGGTCCTTCATGTCGGCGTAAGCCTGGGGCACGGAGGGATGGTAGTAAAGCATGAGCAGAATGCCGGTGATGACCAGGATCAGGAAGGTCCCCAACGTCAGCGTGCCGAGGTACCAGGTGGAACTGAAACGCACCATGCGTTTGCGGACCTTGGTTGCGAACAGGTGGAGGAACACATTCTGCTGAATGGCCAGCGCGCGGTGCAGCGTGCTCGAGCCCGTGCCGCTGCGGAAGACCGATCGCCACACCCGGCTCCCGCGCACTTTGTCAACAATTTGGTCGGCCTTCGTGGTCATGCTCATATTCTCAGATACTGCAGTGGTGGAATGTCGATGGAGCGATCGACGATTAGGTCGCCTTCATCGCTCACCGAGGTCTTGAGCCATGGCAGCGGCTTGGGCGCTGGGCCTTCAATCTTCTCTCCGGTGCGTGTGAATTTGCTGCCGTGGCACGGGCACGCGATGATGCCCAGGTCCTGGTTCCATGCGGTCAGGCATCCCAGGTGGGTGCACACAGCGCTGAGCGCAAAGAACCCTTCATCCGCTCGAACCAGGTAGATTCCAGAATTGACGTCCATGGTCACCGAATTCACCGCAAAGTTCTCGGGCTTGCCGACGTTGACGATGGCCGATGGTTCAAAGAGTACGTTGGGCGAGAGAAACTCGTAGGTGAACACAACCGTGCCGGCGGCGGCGATGCCCAGCGAGCCGAGCCCAATCTTGGTGAAGAACGCTCTGCGATCGAACTCTGCCGGGAGCTTCTGCGTCATTTGTTGTGTTTCGTCGGGCATGTATTACCTCTTGACCGCGCCTGCCAGGGGCGGTCTGGACCGCAGCGGGCGGTCGATGGATTCCACGGAGATCAAGCCGGTTGGGGCTGCGGAAACAAGGTTGAAAGATTCCATGGTGATGGTGCCTGCGGGACAACGCGCCGCGCACAGTCCGCAACGGATGCAGCGGGACTCATCTTTCAGCATTGCCGAGCCGGAGATCACACCCAGTTCTTCTGCCTTGATGTCATCCAATTCCACACCGAGCAGATCGCGGACCTCGGCGAGTTGCCCGGTGGTTGCTTCGTCGAAGGCAATGCGGTCGAGCGAGACAAGCTCCAGGCAGTTCTCGGGGCAAACGTCAACGCACCCGCCACACAGAATGCACGAGGTTCCGTCCTCAGCCATGCCTTCGAAGACGGTGTTGACCCAGCAGTGCAGGCAGCGCTGCGCCTCGGCCACTGCAGCTTCGGCGTCGAAGCCGATCTCGACTTCAGTAACTCCGGTGCGGCGGTTGAGGGGCAGCATGGGAATCTGCGGCCGCAACAGGTCGAGCAGGTCAAGCGGCATGCTATGGCGCTCAAGTACCTCCACTTCCACAATGGGGGCAGGGTGCTCAATCCCTCGCAGGTACTCATCGATGCCTACCGCCGCGCGCTTGCCATCGGCAACGCTGTCGATGATGAGGCGCGGCCCGAAGACGCAGTCGCCGCCGGCGAAAACACCGGCTGCGGAGGTCATCAACGTTTGAGGGTTCACGGCGATCAGTCCGCGCGGCGAAACTTCCACGCCATCTTCCGCGCCAAGGAATTGCAGATTGGGCGCCTGGCCAATGGCCATGATGATGGTGTCGCATGCAAGCTGCGTCTCACTGTTCTCAAAGAAAGTGGGATTGAATCGGCGGTTGGCATCGAAGACCGACTTGGTCTTGAGCACCTCGAGCGCCACGGCTCGCCCATTCTCACCGATGATCTGTTTCGGACCCAGGCCGGGATGGATGATGATTCCTTCTTCTTCCGCCTCTTCGATCTCTTCCAGCGCGGCGGGCATTTCGCCGCGGGTCTCCAGGCAGACCAGGTGCACTTCCTGCGCGCCCAGCCGCAAGGCGGAGAGCGAGACGTCCATCATCTCGCGGGCAGCCACGGCATCGATGCTTCCTTGCGAGGGCTCGAAGTTTTCCACGCCGCCCGCATGCTGGCGAAGCACCTCGCGGGCCGCGGACCGGGCCACATCCATGGCCACGTTACCACCGCCGATGACGAGAACCTTTTTGCCGATGGTGAACCGGTAACCGAGATTCACATTGAGCAGAAAATCGATACCCTTGTAAACCCCGTCGAGATTCACGCCTGGAATGGTGAGGTCGCGGCTGCGGTGGGCGCCGACTGCAATCAGAACGGCATCGAAATCCCGGCGCAGATCGGCGATGGTGAAATCACGGCCGGCCGCGTGGTTCAATTTCAGAATGATATCGCCGATGGAGAGAATCTCGCGCACCTGTGCTTCCACCACGTCGCGGGGCAGGCGATATTCGGGCAGGCCGAGATAGAGCATGCCGCCCGCCACCTGGGAGGCTTCAAAGATGGTGACGGCGTAGCCCATCAGGGCAAGGTCATGCGCGGAGGAGAGCCCTACCGGCCCGGCGCCCACGATGGCAATGCGAAAGGGAAGTTTGGGCTGTGTGCGGCCGGCGTTCACATCAACAGGGTGGCGCGACTCCGGACCATAGCGCTCGGTGAGGAAGCGCTTGAGCGCCCGGATGGCGATGGGTTTATCGATCTCACCGCGGCGGCAGGCCGTCTCGCAGGGATGAGCGCAGACGCGTCCGCAGATGCTGGCCATTGGATTGGGCTCGCGCGCAGTGCGGTAGGCCTCTTCAAACTCGCCCTCGGCAATGAGCGCAACATAGCGGCCGGCGTTGGTATGCGCGGGACAGGCCATCATGCAGGGGAAGTTGGTGTTCAGCCAATCCCTGTCAACTTTCTTGTCGACAAAGCGTTGCAGCATGCAGGGCCTTTTCCGTTGGGCGAAGAGACCGGGGCGGCAAGAGAACACTCTTCCGCCCCGCGGATTTACTTGGTGAGCGCGAAGTCCGCTGTGGTGTCTCCGGCAACTTTCACGGGATTGGATTTGCTCTTTGCTCCTTCGTGCCATGCGGTCACGGTGTAGGCGCCGTCCGGCACATTGTCGATCTTGAATGCGCCAGACTTGTCCGTCTCAGCGAAGTAGGGCGTGGGCGAAACAATCACGTAGCCCGACATCTCCGGGTGGACGTTGCAGAGCAGGGGTATGGTGCCGGGGTTGTCGAATTTGAAGGATTGCTTTTGACCCTGGGGCCATGTGCCCAGGTTGTGCCCGAGCTTCTTGTTGCCGCTGATGGAGGGCCAGAAGACGTTATGCGCGACGCTGTCGCTGTTGAGGAAGTCGATTGTCGTGCCCTGCTGGACGGCAGTAATGTGCGGCACAAACATCAGGCCCTTCTGGTCGATGGTGATGTGCTGCGCGGGAGCGGGGAAGGTTTTGCCGGCGACGGCTTCAACATAGACGACGGACTCGCCGCTTACGCCGGAAACCTTGCCGTGAATGGTGCCGGCAAAGGCCGCTGTGCCGAGTGCCGCCATGACGATGATTGGTACCTGAGCGATTCTTTTCATGTGTTCTCCTGATTCAAGACAATGAGAGTCCTGCGTGCCGCGCTAGTAGACAAATTCCAGCCCCACAATCAGGGCGTTGGTCCGGAACGGCCCGGTGAGCGCAACACCGGTTGCCGGGTTGTAGACAATCTGCTGTGGCCAGATCTGGTATTCGATCGAGGCCTTGATATTGGCGTGGATAAGGAACTGCTCGCCGGGCGTGAACCGGTTGCGTGTGGCCGAATACGGCGAGAAGAACGAAGACGCTGGGGGTGCGGCCGGATTGTACTCGATGAAGTTAACCCGGTCTGCCGTCGATTTTACCTGATCCCAGCGCATGATGGTCATCGCCCAGGGCAGCGCCAGGTAGTCCGCTTCAACGAAGCCTCCGCTGAATGTGGCCGCGGCTGACGGCGTAAAGCCGGTGATTGCCGCCGCTCCCGGCGCGGTTACCGGCAAGAGGTTGTGATCGTGGGCGGCCAGATAAACGCCAAACAGGTTGAAGGTGCGGTAGTTGAAGTTGACGTCTCCGCCGATGCGGTAGAACGGCTCCCGAGCGGTGAGCACGGTTGGCGTTACGCCATCGGCAAGCACGCCGCTGAAGGGCTGCGCGGTGCGCCCATAGAAGTAGAAGGTGCCCAGAGCAAGGAAGGTATGGTCGCGAGGCCCGGTCGTCCCAGCCGCCTGCACGTCATTGCGGCTCGCGGGGTCCTTTTCAAGATTGAAGCGGTAGACCAACCGGCCATATAGGTCTTTGAAGTTTGCGTCGGAGTTGAACGCAACAGCATTCTGCGGCGCGACGTTCGGTGGGCTGATGTTCACGCCGGTTGTGTTCTGGTCAAACACCGCAAAGGAGTAGTGGTAACCCTGGTAGGAGTGGCCGCCGCTGAATTCGACGCCGTTGGCCGCATCCTCCATCGCGGCCCCGTTGTTGACATTCTGCTGTGGCCCCAGCCCGTTCTGTATGCCAATATTGGCTTCACTGAAGATGTCCCAGCCGCTCAGGTTCCAGGAACGTGCCTGGCTGAAGGGAAGATCCAGCTCAAACTGGCCGGCGCGCAGGTTCAGCGAGTCGGTGGGCAACTTCATGAGACGGCTGATGTTATTGAATTTAAGGTAGCCGTCGCCCAGTGCACCATTGGCGTTGGCGCCGGCAACACTGATGTCGTCATCCACCCAGAAGGATATGTCGCTGCCGAAGTTGCCGGCTGTAAAGATGCTGAAATATCCAGGCTGAAAATCGGACTTGGGGATGAAGCTGCCTACCGTGCCTGCGGGAAGAACCAGATTGAAGTTGTTGCGATTGGCGCTTACCTGCTGGTAGTAGGTGTTGTAGCGCAATCCGACCGGCAACTGACCGGGGATGGAGCCCGGATACACCGTATGCGGCCACAACTCGGCCTGCGCGGGAGCACCCAGCAGGACTGGCGGCGTCTTCAGGAACGATTCATCATCCTTGGGAAACTTGAAGCCCGCGTCTTTGAAGGCCTTGCCGAAGTCATTGAGCTTGGGAAAATCCGAGTGGCAGGTGGTGCAGGAAGTGCCATACCGGCGTGAAAATGCGGGAATCGCACTGGCGGAGGGTGAAAGGGACAGGACTACCAACACAACGACGAGGGGAAGGGCGAGCCATTTGCCATTCATGGATGGGCCTCAGTGATCCAAATCACAGTCTGAAATATACACAGACAAATAGTGTGACGTGGCTCACTTCACTACAGATGTGACGGCGGTCACTGCACTTGACCTAACGATGTTCAGCGTGGGGAAGGATACACCATAGCGCTCTGAGGGGGAATCTGACAGAGTGCCCGATTCCGTCTGGCTTTACAGAGGCGCATCAACTGTAGGAACGATTGTCGGCTTGTCTGGTGTCCCAAACCAGGAGGACAACACCATCAACTATGCTCCCAGTTTTACCTTCAAGGCTGGAGATGGACGCACCTACACCGTGATGTCCAGCGTTGCTACGAACCCCCCCGGCTTTGAAGTGGGGCAGAGTGTACCTGTCCTGTTCCTCAGAGCGGACCCCGCGTCTCCAAAGCTGAATTCCTTCTGGCAAATATGGTTCGTCACTGGGCTATGCGGCGGGCTTGGAGCATTCTTTACCGGAGCGGGCTATCTGCTTTTGCGATACGAGAGAAGACTAAACCGACGCGAGAATTCATTGCCCTCAGGATTGGCAGTTTCTCCCAATTGAGTCTATTGTCGACCGGCCTCTTGGAGCGGGCACCAGTACTCTGGCCGGGTCTAGTACCGCGACCACGTGAATTTGTACTTCCCAGGTCTCGAAATCGAGACCTGGGGCACCCATTCTGTTCTGATCAACATTTCGAAATCACACGGTCGCGGTACCAGGAGCGAGTCTTGGTCCTATCGTCGCCTATTTGGACAGAAGCCGGCCCTCGCCGGGTACCCTCTCAGCGCGGCCCGCTGGCTCGGGGAAACCAGCCCGACCAGTTCGGTTTGAAGCGGAAAGGCCGTGATGCCACTAACGACGAGACCCGCGATGAAAACGGCGAGCCAGAAGCGAATTCGACGAAGATGATCAGGTTGCGTCATGGACGTACGAGGAGTAGCTGGTTGTGGTCAGGACGTCGCATGGCGGTTGGGTTGTGCCGATCCATCGTTCGCAGCAAGTCTCGAGTGAATCGCATCGGAAGATATGATCGGAAAGGTTTCACGGACGTCTTCGATCTGGTACTCCTTCCTTCCCCGACTTACGCGTGAAAGTACGCCCTCCAGCAATGGCGTCACTCGGGTGAGTTGGCGAGCGCGAATAATCAGATCCCAAAGTGGCTCGAACTTCTTCCATCCCGCAGCATAGGAGAAGTGCTTGGCCTGGTGTTTGAGCGTGCCATGATGCAGCGAGGCGCGTGCTATGGAAACCCAGCGATAGAACTCACGGTAAGCCCAGTCGTAACCTTCTTTCAGCGCCTCTGGCTTGAGTTTGGCCGGACGATAGACTACATGCCTCGTGTCGTAGAGGCTCCAGTCTCGGGTCAACATGCGCCCTTCGCGAACCATCCGTGCATGAAGTTGCGTGCCAGGATAAGGCGTCTGAAGGTGAAACGTCGCCGTGGTAATGCCGTGGTCGATGGCCCAATCGACGGTACGCCGAAATACGTCTTCTCCGTCGTCATCCATCCCAAAAACAAAGCTGCCGTTGATCATGATGCCAAGCGAGTGCAGGCGGTCGGCAACCGCCTTGTAGTCGCGGCCCAGATTCTGCCTCTTGTTGCTTCGCCGGAGGTTCTCCGGTGTAAGCGTCTCGAAGCCGACGAAGATGCTGCGCAGGCCAGCCTCCGCGGCACGCTCGATCAGGTCGCCGCGCAAGATGGAGTCCACTGTCGCGGCGCCCTGGAAGAGCCGTCTCATGCCCTTCATGCCATCGAAAAGAGCTTCAGAAAAACGCCGGTTGCCGAGCAGATGATCGTCGAGGAAATAGAGATGGCGTCCGGGCAGCCGCTCGATTTCGGCCAGCGCGTCGTCCACTCGCTGCGTGTAAAAGCCCCGGCCGCCCTGAAAGAATGCGTCTTTGTAGCAAAAATCACAATGTTGGGGACATCCACGCGTCACAACGATGGAGTTCGGCACCAAATAATAGTTACGCCGGATGAGATCGCGGCGAATGGGCGGAACTCGCTCCAACGTCCGGCCGGACGCAGAGGTGTAAAGGCGCGCCGGTCTGCCTGCGCGAAAGTCCTCCAGAAACCGCGGAAAGGTCTGTTCTCCTGGCCCCAGAAAGACAGCGTCCGCGTGCATAGCAGCCTCCTCAGAAAGCGAGGTAACATGCAGCCCTCCGAGACAGACAAATGCCCCTTGGCTGCGATAATGGTCCGCGATCCGATAAGCGCGATAGGCGTTGGTGATGTAGGCCTGGATCACGACCAAGTCAGGCAGATCGTCGAGGGTCAGCGGCTCCACATGTTCGTCCACGATGACCGCGTGGTCGCCAGGGGCCAGATATGCGGCGAGTGTTGCCAGGCCAAGCGGAGGAAACAGCGAATACTTGATTGGACGCCAGTACGGATCGGTGGCCTCTGTCAGCGCGGGCAGGATGAACTTGGCGTCGATAGGGCGGGGGCTGGACAGCAGACGCGAACTTGAAGCGATCATCGCGCACCATCCATGGAGAGCGCGACGGTTTCCTGAACACCGCCAAAGCGACGTTCCCTGCGGCTGAATTCTTCCAGCGCGGCTTCAAGGCCAGCCTCGTCAAAGTCAGGCCACATCCGGTCCGTAAAGATGAGTTCAGCATAGGCGGACTCCCACAGCAGGAAATCTGAGAGACGCTTTTCGCCGCCTGTGCGAATCAGCAAATCGACTTCTCCGCTCTCCGAGGTCAGAGCGCGCATGAGGGTTTGCGCCATCAAATCGACCGAGGGCAGTTGTTCACGGGAAAGTGCGGCGACCGCGGCAGTCGCGACACACGCGATGGCGTTGCGGGAAGAGTAATCGATTGCGACCCGTAGATGAAGGCGACGCCCGGCTGCAGTTGCGCATTCGGCCTTGTCGATCTCGCGCAGCACGGATTTTGCCAATCGATCGCGCCGGCCGATGACCTGGAGCCGTGCGCCTCGCTGCCGGAGCCGCTCAGTCTCCAGACGCAGGAAGGCGCGCAAGAGCCAGAAGATGCCCTGCACCTCATCAGCGGGCCGGCGCCAGTTGTCCGAGGAGAATGCGTAGACCGTGAGGCAACCGATGCCCAGGTCCGGTGCGTGTTCCACGACGCGCCGCAGCGCTGCCACTCCGGCACGATGACCGGCTATGCGGGGGAGACCGCGCCGTATTGCCCAGCGGCCATTGCCGTCCATGATGATGGCCACGTGCAGTCCCTTACGGTTTTCACTTTGCATCGCAAAGCTATTGTGCAGAGGAATCGTGCTTTGCATTGTAAAGTTACCTCGCAAAAGAAGGGGTTAGGCCCGTGATGGCGCCAGGCCAGGAATCAAGCTGGACACCGGCTCTTCCTTGGTTCCCTTCGCCGCATCCCGGACCACTTGCTCGAGCGTGGAAAGGTATTCGAGATAGCGCCTACGGCCGTTGGCCGTGATGCGGCAGATCGTCTGGGGACGATTGCGATCGTGTCCCTTCAGAATCTCGACCATCTTTGCTTTCTCCAGCACGCTGAGATGCCTGCTCAGATTGCCGTCTGTAAGAGCACACAACTGTTTGAGATCGCCGAAAGTCAGGCCTTTGGGATTTGTGAGCAGAGAAGTGAGCACGCTGAGGCGAGCGCGCTCGTGAATCACTCGATCCAGCCCTTCATACGCGAAGCGGCCTTCGCCGGACTTAGTCTTAGCTTTCATCGCTGCCCTGCTGTGCGGTAAAGAACAGAATCCTCGCCACGAGCAACTGCCCTGTTCCATACGGAACACCCATGGCCCATGGAGAAAGAGCGCGGCCATCCGCCAGCGTGATACAGGTCAGCCCCGACAGCAGGTACCACACCCCCGCTGCGACCATCGGCCGCGGCAGAAACCGGCACGACGAAAACACCCCGAGGCTGAAAATGACCTGCCAAAGTCCCGGAATCATCCACAGAGCCGACGGAACAGAACCAACAAGCACGATCGTCAGTAGCGCACCGGCGCCGACCGCCGGCAAAAACTGCTCGACGGCCATCCAGATCATCTCGTCAGCCATGCCGGAGTGGACGCGGTGTGTGCGCGTCACCATCTGCACGCCAATCAAGGCAGCCGACAGGACGGCGGTCGAGAGCCAGATGGCCAGGTATGCCGCGATGCGATTGGTCGGATCCGGCAACCACAGCGCCTGCGCCCCCGCAGCCAATATCGCGATGCCACCCGTTGCAGCCAAAGTTGCTGTGCCGTAACCGCGAAACTCCGTGCTACGGGCCACCTGTCTGCGGATGCTGCTGATGTCTCCAAGCGCTTTGTTAAGGTCATTCATGCGGGTTTCACTTTACATTGCAAAGTAAATCAAGGAGGGAGCATCTGTCAATACAGCTGTGGGGATGAATGCGTATTGCTCAATCCGAGTCGAGGTGTTCCTGGGTAAAGTCGAATCCACCCGCCTATTTGGGCGGCGGGTGAGCGTCCTGTGGATGGCGTCAGCGCTGTTGGGGGTCGAATGGTCGCCAAGTTGGACAGAGCCCACCTTTTGCCGGGCTTTGTCCCTGAAGCCGGTAATACAGGAGAAACGGGCGTGAGAGCGACGCATTTCCTGGTTCGATGCCCCCAGCGGCCGGAATCTGGCGGCGGGGTTTGCGTTTCAGGCTCGATATTCAAGAGTTCTCACTCAGCCTCCCATAAGGGATTACAATTGCAACCATCTAATTGTTAGTCGCTGCCGGTCTTCCGCAGGCACGAAGGCTTCGATGCAGCGAAGATGACTGACAGGCATCTCTCAGCAGGATGCGAGGAGGACAGGCTGCCTTTGCCGCATCCGATTCTTCTTCTGGAGGCCGAAAAGGAATTGCGCCCTCACGGGAGGGGCGGGACCGTGCGTAAAGAATCTGGTGCGCCGTACACAGCCGCGTTCATCAAGCGGGCGATCCAATCCTTCACGCGTTCGACCTCCACTCATTCGGTCGTTTTGCTTTTCGCGCTTGGCACTGCGGCGATGGCGGGGCAACAGTCGCGGATTGCAGTTCCGGTCGACGACTCATCGCGGAGCACGGTCGCGCATTCGCACCTGGTGCTGAGCGAAGCCGCAGACCTGGGACCGCTTGACGAAGTTCAAAGGTTCAACCGCATGACTCTGGTATTGAAGGGGTCTGCAGAGCAGCAGCAGGCTCTGATTGCCTTGCTCGACAGCCAGCAGACCCGCGGGTCGGCAAACTACCACCACTGGCTCACGCCGGATGAGTTCGGTAAGCAGTTCGGTCTCGCACCGGAAGACCTGGCCAAGATCACCGGCTGGCTGGAGCAGCAGGGTTTCAGCATCGGAAGCGTAGCCAAGAGCGGCATGCGGATTGAGTTCTCGGGAACCGTGGGGCAGGTGAACACAGCGTTTCACACCCAGATGCGGCGCTACCGGGTGAACGGCGAGACTCATATTTCGAACGCCAGCGATATCTCCATACCGGCTGCGCTGGCACCGCTGGTGGAAGGCGTACCGCTGCACGATTTCTTTAGCAAGCCCACGCTGGTGCGTTCCCGCGCCCAGGATTCTCCGGCAATTACCGCACCCTGGAATGGCGCCAATGCCATCACGCCGGGCGATTTTGCCGCGATCTACGATCTCGCGCCTCTTTACAAATCGAGCCTGAATGGGAGCGGGCAGACGATTGCCATAGTAGGCGAGGCGGATATCGCTCCCAGCGATTTGACTGCATTTCAGCAGATCTTCGGGTTGCCGGCGAACCAGCCCCATGTGATTGAGAATGGCGCCGACCCGGGGTTCGATGTATTCCTCGGTCTGGGCGCGGAAGCGACGATCGACACGGAATGGGCCGCCGCGATCGCGCCGGGAGCAACCATCGACTTGGTGGTGACCGGATCGCAATCGACCGGCGATCCGGCCGAGCTTTCCGCGGCGTATATCGTGGACGAGAACCTGGCCCAGATCGTGAGCGTGAGTTATGGAACCTGCGAGCAAAATCTGGGAACGGCGCAAACTGCGCTTTGGAATCAGGTGTGGGAGCAAGCCGCCGCGCAAGGCATGAGCGTTTTTGTGGCCTCAGGCGATGCGGGTGCCGCGGGATGCGCAGCGGCGGGCCCCGCCTACGCGAATATGAACAACGTGGCGACGGTCAGCGGCCTTGCCTCGAGCCCATATGTGACGGCAGTGGGTGGGACGGAGTTCGATGAGACCGTGAACGGAGGCAGCTCAGGCACGTTCTGGAATGCTACGAATACAGCAAATCTTGCTTCGGCTACCAGCTATATTCCCGAAATGGTCTGGAACGATAGCTGTCCCGGCAGCCTGTGGTGCCCGTCCAACGGTTCATACGAATTTCCCTTCTTTTCAGCGGGGGGCGGCGGAGTGAGCTCGGTTTATGCAACGCCGTCGTGGCAGACCTTGCCCGTGACCGGCCTGAGTGCGCTCGCGAGCTACACTTTGCCGGGGCAACCGGGCGTGTTTCCGCGAGGCGTACCGGACGTATCGCTGGCGGCATCGGCGGATCACGATGGCTATCTTTTCTGTTTCACCACCACCGCATCTACGCCCGACTGCCAGCTCGCGGGGAGCGCAGTGACGCAGACGACTTTCCAGAACGAGGCGGGTGGGACTTCATTTTCCGCGCCTGCTTTTGCCGGAATCATGGCCATTGTGAATCAGAATGTGAAATCCGCGCTCACTTCTCCTTCGCCTAATCCGGCCGACGATGGCCGCCAGGGACTGGCCAATTACGTACTCTACCCGCTGGCGGTGTCGGAACAATATTCCTCCTGCAACTCGAGCAATGAAACGACTCCCACAAATCCGACGCCCGCGGC
The DNA here is from genome assembly GCA_003139795.1 of Acidobacteriaceae bacterium. Classification (GTDB taxonomy): domain Bacteria; phylum Acidobacteriota; class Terriglobia; order Terriglobales; family Acidobacteriaceae; genus Telmatobacter. The sequence continues at coordinate 18,072 of PLGM01000394.1, forward strand.
ATGCAGTTTCCACGACATCACCGTTGGCAATAACTCTGTGCCTGGGTATCCAGCTGTCACGGGGTACGACGCGGCACCCGGCTACGATCTGGCCAGCGGACTGGGTTCGGTGGATGCCGCCAACCTGGTAGCCAACTGGACCAACGCCGTGGCCGGCTTCCAGGGCACACAGACCGCGCTTGCGACCGACCCCACGGAGAGCTCGATCTCGATCGCTCACGGACAGTCTGTGACTTTCAATGTAGGCGTGCAGAAGCTGGCGAGCGATGCCACCACCGCTACGCCCACGGGAAACATCTCGCTGATTGCGCAGGGTGGAACGCTGCCGAACAGCATGGGGGTGGTGGCAGCGGTTCCGCTGTCGGGAAGTGGCGGCGCGGCGGCTACCGGCGATTTCAGCACCGGCAGCCTGCCTGGAGGAACCTACAATCTGGTGGCGAGGTTCGCCGGGGACAGCACCTTTGCCGGCAGCATCTCGAATCCGATTGCGGTCAACATCACGCCCGAGGGAAGCGCAACGACCATTCAAGCCTGGGCGAACCCGTCATCGTATGGATGGCCTTCTGAATTCAGCGCATCTGTGACCGGCCCCACCGGACAGGGAGTTCCATCGGGAGTGATCACATTCCTCGATAACGGAGCGGTCATGGCGCAGGTTCCGCTGGATAACCTGGGCGCGGCCTACCTCAATTTGTGTCCTGTGCCTTACGCCGTACAGAGCTTTCCCAACTTCTCGCCACTGCCGTGCCCTTCCGTTGGCTCCCATGTTTACACCGCGACCTATAGCGGCGACGCCAGTTTTGCCGCCAGCCCCAACCCTCCCGCGGCGAGCCAGTCAGCGAGCATGCAAGTGAGCAAGGGAATCACGTACGGCGGAATCAACATCACGCCTACCCAATCCGATCCCAACTACACCCTGAGTGAACCTCTCACATTCACCACAGGCGTTCCGGCAAGCCCCAACGCTGCCGCGCCCACGGGTACGATGCAGTTCTTTCTGGGCACAACCGCGATCAGCCAGCCCATATTGCTCTCGGGCAATCCGGCGCAAGCATCGATCGAGAACGTCGTATTGCCGCAGGGCGCGGACACGATTTCCGTCAACTACTCCGGCGACAGCAACTACGCGTCCGCCACGTATTCCTCGCTCATGTATTGGGGAGTGCCGGTGGGATGGAATGCCACGACGACGGTTGCGACGGTCAATCCGGGGCAGACGGCCACCTACAATCTCACCCTCAGCGCTTCCGGCTTCAGCGGCGTGGCGGCCATCAGTTGCGTTCCCAGCATGAACCTCTTTAATCCCACGGCAACCGTTCCGGAGGCACAATGCAGCGTAAGCCCGGCCTCGGCAAACCTGACCTCGGGCGGCGCTGCCGTCCCGGTGGTCGTGACCATCACAACAACAGCACAGTCGCTTCTATCTCATCCGCCGTTCCACACCTTGCCATTCACCCTGCCGCCGGTAGTCGCATTGGTATTTTGGCGCGCACGCAAGAGGCGCTGGCGCACTTTACTGGCGTGCGTGCTGGCCGCACTGACGATATCGAGCGTTACCACGTGCGGCGGGAGCGGCGGGGGCGGCGGTACCGGCTATGTTGGGCCGCCGGCAACCAGCGGCGTCTTCAGCGTCTGGGCCGCCACCCCCTACTCAAGTACCGAGACGGTGTACGACGGGGCCAAGCTGACGCTGAACGTGAATCAGTGAGGATGGCGTCCGCCGCGGGCTGCAACAGAAACATGACCGGCTCTCGTTCTCGTAAACCACGCGTGTTTCCTTCGGGTCGCGGAACCTCCGTAAGACGCTTGCGATTTCCCTATTCGCACAGCCGTGGGAGGCGTCATTGGCTCAGAAACGTCAGGTCCGCAGTCCCCGGGGCAGAAGCCAGGCAAGTTGGGGACGGGGTGGAGGTCATCCAGGGTGTGCCGGGATAAACCGGCATGTTGTAGGGGATGCAAGTATCCCAGGGGCTGGACGGTGTACGAAAAGCAGCAAAGGAAAGGAAGCAGGAACGGTTCACTGCTTTGCTCCACCACCTAAGCGTCGACCTACTCCGCGACAGCTTCTACGCGCTTCAGCGCAAAGCTTCGCCCGGAGTGGATGGCGTGACGTGGCAGGAGTATGAAACCGGATTGGAAGATCGGCTTGTCGATCTGCACAATCGGGTTCACCGTGGAACGTACCGGGCGAAGCCATCAAGACGAGGCTATAAACCGAAGGCAGACGGACGGCAACGTCCGTTGGGAGTCGCGGCGCTGGAGGACAAGATCGTTAAGCAGACCGTGGTGACGATCCTCAACCAGCGAATAGCGCATCGGCGATTTGCTCATTGAGAGCGCTATCGTGAGGACACATCACGCGAGACAAGAAATCGAGGACGAAAGAGCTGAAAGGCGCCAGTGGCCGACGAGCCCGGCGTTACCCTGCCGGTCGAACAGATCCCTGTTCGTTAACGAACACCCTGCGGCGAGACCGGACGTTTATTTCGGTTCCCATGAACCTGCACTTTCCCGCAATCCGCTTTGTTATCATGCGGTTGCATTTTCGTCGCTCTGGCCCTCGAATTGCTCTCCAAGTCCATGGAGATCTATCGTCCCAAGGAGGCCGGTTGTGACCGTTCTGCTGCAGGACTTGCGATTCGCCTTGCGCCAGTTGCGCAAGGCTCCCGGTTTCACGCTGGTGACCGTGGTGACGCTGGCGCTGGGCATTGGCGCGAACGCGGTGGTGTTCAGCCTCCTGAATGCGCTGGTGCTGCGGCCGCTGAATGTGCCCGGCGGCCAGAGCATCTATCAGATTGAAATAGGGAAGGAACACTACCCCTCGAATTCGTATCCCGACTACGTCGATCTGCGCGACCGGAACAAGGCATTTGACGGAGTGGCGGCCTACGAGATCGACAAGGCTGGCCTGGACACAGATGGCACGCCCAGCCACGCCTGGTTCTACGAAGCGAGTGGGAATTACTTCGACGTGCTGCACGTGCAGCCGTACCTGGGCCGGTTCTTTCACGGCACGGACGAGCACGGATTCAACAGCGCTCCCTATATCGTTCTGAGCTATGCGTACTGGCAGAGCCATTTCCAGGGCGATCGAGGCGTCGTGGGGCGTGTTGTTCGATTGAACAAATTCTCGTACACCATCCTTGGGGTGGCGCCGCAGGATTTCCGCGGAACCGAGCTTTTCTATTCGCCGGATTTCTGGGCGCCGATGGTGAATGAGGAGCAGCTTCAAGGCGCCACCAACCTAACGCAGCGGGGCAACCACAGTATTTGGCTTGTGGGGCGCCTGAAGCCAGGTGTGACCGTGGCACAGGCTACGGCAGACCTGAATTCCATCGCTGCGTCGCTGGCCAAAGCGTATCCCAAGGACGATGACGGCTTGCAATTTGCCCTGGGGCGTCCGGGACTGGTTGGCGATATGCTGGGCGGGCCGATTCATGCGTTCGTGGCGGGATTGATGCTGCTGGCCGGGCTGATTCTGCTGGCCGCGTGCGCCAATTTGGGCAGCCTGTTCTCCGCGCGGGCGGCGGACCGCTGGCGGGAGGTGGCGCTACGGCTGGCGCTGGGTTCGAGCCGGGGAAGGATTCTGCGGCAACTGCTGACGGAGGCGGTGCTGGTTTCGTTGGGCGGCGCGGTGCTGGGACTTGCTGGTTCCGTCACCCTGCTGCACGGGCTGAGCGCGTGGCAGCCCATCCCGGACATTCCCATCAACGTGCCGGTCGATCCGGACGCGCGAACGTATGGGGTTGCACTGCTTCTGGCGCTGGCGAGCGGGTTGCTGTTTGGCCTGGTTCCGGTACGCCAGGTGATGAAGGCCAACCCCTACCAAGGCATCAAGGCGGGAACGAACACATTGGCGGGGATGCGGCATCTGAGTCTGCGCGACCTCCTTCTGGCATTGCAGATCGCGGTGTGCGCCGTGCTGGTGACGTCGTCGCTGGTGGCGGTGCGGGGCATGATGCGGTCTTTGCATAGCAACTTCGGGTTCGATCCGCGCAATACGATGCAGGTGAACACCGACCTGAGCATGAGCGGTTATCGCGGCGACCAGATGCCGGTGGTCCAGCGGCGCTTGCTGGATGCGGTCGCGGCCATTCCCGGCGTGACCGCGGCGGGATATGCCGATCGCGTGCCCCTGTATATCGGCTGGAGCGACTCGTACGTCTACTCGGACAGCACCACGGATTACAAACCCACAAACCGGGTGGCGGATGCCATGCAGTACAACGTTTCGCCGGGGTATTTCCAGGCTGCGGCGACCGCCGTGCGAGCGGGACGGACATTCACGTGGGACGACGGCAAAGATGCGCCGCGCGTGGGCGTTGTAAACCGCGAGTTTGCGCGCAAGGTCTTCGGCTCCGAGCAAAACGCGCTCGGCCATTTCTTCAAGATATGGGGCGGAACGCGCGTCGAAGTAGTGGGCATCGTGGAGGACGGAAAGTACAAGACGCTGAGCGAAGATCCGCAAGCGGCCATGTTTCTCTCGATTCTGCAATCGCCGTCGGACCATACCTGGCTGCTGGTACGTTCCAACCGCGGACCCCAGGAATTGGGGCCGGCGCTGGAGCGCACGCTGAACGGGCTGAACACTGGGCTTCCCTTCCTGATCAGCACGTGGGACCGGGAACTGGGCTCGGCGCTGTTTGCGGCGCGCGCGGCATCCCTGGCGCTGGGAGTGCTGGGTGGGCTGGGCGCAATGCTGGCGGTGACGGGCATCTTCGGCCTGGGCGCGTATACCGTGAGCAAGCGGCTGCGGGAATTGGGGATTCGCATCGCGCTGGGGGCGCAGCGGAAACAGGTGCTGCGGGCGGCGCTGGGGCGCGTGTTCCGGCTGCTCGTGATCGGTTCGGCGGCGGGGCTTCTGCTGGGATTGGCGGCCACTAAACTGCTGTCGTTCATTGTCTACCAGGCCACGCCGCGCGACCCGGTGGTGCTGGCCGGGGTGGTGGCGACCATGTTGCTGCTGGGTTTGCTGGCCACCTGGATTCCGGCGCGACGCGCGCTGTCGGTCGATCCTTTGATCCTGTTGCGCGAGGAGTGAATCGGCGAAAACAGGCGCTGCCGCGCGAGACACCCCAGATGCCGGGTTGCGGCCCGATGACCGGGAAACCGGAAGTCGTTCGCAACTGGCCACTCTAATGCGAGTCACTCATTTAGCCTGCCGGAAAAGGTTCAGGCCCAGGATCGCCGGCCATGCTTCAATCCTCGGACAGGAACCAGGCCAAAGCCGCGAGACAACGATTCTACGAGCGGAATGCCGGACAAATTCGTCTTAGAAGCGTCCAATGAAAGAAAGAGCCATTTTCGTCTCATGCATTTCGTGCAGACCCGCTGGCCGTTTCTTGATGCGGCGGGGCGGCGCGTATATTTGGGGGAAGCGAATGACACTGGAGCTACCTTGCATGAAATTATCTCCTGCTGAAGTGGGGCCCAGGTGAGTAGCCCGGACAGTTCGCCTCAAGGTGCGGAGACAGCGGCGTCCGCGGACTCCGCGGTCCGTTCCCGGCCAGGCCGGCTGCCGCGCGTAATGATCGCCGCATTGTCAGTCGCATTGGCGGTTGCAGTTGTCCTCGCGGTACTGTTTTTGCGCACCAGGGCCGGGTCTCACGGCGGAGGCGCTGCCTCACATTCTTCCCTGGAACCCGCCGCCCCACCTCAAACCCTCCGCCTCAAGGGCATGACAGCCGCGGTTGCGGCGCGATCGATCATGGCCCCTCTCATTGCCGGCCAGCAGGTGGGCACACTCACCATTACCAAGCTGGTCCCCAGCGGAACGCGCGTCAAGCAGGGAGATCTGCTGGTTGAGTTCGACCGCCAGGCGCAGTTGCGCGATTCCATCGATAAACAGGCCCAGAGCGACGAAGAAAATGAAAAAGTCATCGAGGAGCAGGCCAAAGAGGCCGCGGCGCGCGCCAAGGACGAGACCGGGATCAAGCAGGCGGAAGACAGTCTCGCCAAAGCCAAGCTGGAGATGGAGAAGGTTGAGCTGCTCTCCCGCATCGACGCCGAGAAGGCCCAGGAAGATCTGGACGAAGCTCAGGCCACGTTGGCGCAGTTGAAGGAGACCTTCGATCTGAAGCGCAAGGCGGCGCAGGCCTCTATTCGCATTCTTGAGATCCAGCGCGACCGCACGCGCGAAACCATGCTGCACGCGCAGGCCAACTCTGCCCTGATGGAGATTCATTCCCCTATCGCAGGCATCGTTGTACTCAACACCATCTGGAAAGAGGGAAACATGGGCGAAGTGCAGGAAGGCGACCAGATGCGCCCCGGCGTTCCCTTCATGCAGGTGGTTGACCCCGCCATCATGGAGGTCCGCGTTCCGGTCAACCAGGAAGATCTGCTTGGCTTGAAGATCGGCGGGAAGGCGCTGGTGCATCTGGATGCGTATACCGACCTGGCGTTTCCGGGCCAGTTGGAGTCCATCGATCCCATGGGCACGTCCGGCGACTTCTCGCCCAAGCTGCGCAACTTCTCCGCCACGTTCTCCATCAATGGCCACGACCCAAGGTTGATGCCCGACCTTTCCGCCGCGGTCGATGTCGATCCGGCAGGCGCCGCCAGCGCCGGGAGCGGGTCCAAATGAAGCGCACACTGCTCGACCTGTGGGTAAAGCGCAGGACCCTCGTGGTTGTCGTCGTTCTCGCCGCTGCCAGTGCGGCCGTCTACGGAGTGGCTCATTTCTCCTCGAAGTCCCCAACCGTTCCCACCTTTCAAGTCAAGCGCGGCGAGTTTCTTGATGTGCTCCAGTTTCGCGGTGAGTTGAAGGCCATGAAATCCGTCACCATGACCGCGCCCGCCAACGCCGGAGACCTGCAGATTCTCAAGATCGCCACGGACGGAACGCAGGTGAAAAAAGGCGATGTCGTCGTCGAGTTCGATCCATCCAAAACACAGCAGGATCTCGCGCAGGACCAGTCCGTGCTCAAGTCTTCGCAAGCTGAGATTGAGCAGGTCCGCGCCCAGGGCCGTCTCAATGAAGAAGTCGACACGACCGCGGTGATGAAAGCGAAATACGACGTCGAGGTGGCCAAACTCGACGCCAGCAAGAGCGAGGTCGTCTCCAGAATCGACGGCGCTGAAGCCAATCTCAAACTTGCAGACGCGGAGCAGACGCTGCGCCAGGCCGAGGAGCAACTGAAGTCCGATACTGCGGTCGATCAGGCCACCATCGAGGACAAAAAGAATGCCAGCCGCAAAGCGGACTATGACGCACAGCGCGCCCAGACCGCACTCGCTGCCATGACGTTGAAAGCGCCGTCGGACGGAACCATCAGCCTTCTGTCCATCTGGCACAATGGCGGTGAAGCTCCCTTCAAAGCCGGCGAGCGCGCATGGCCCGGCACGCCTATCGCCGAACTTCCCGATGTCGCCTCCATGCGCATCGCGGCCCGCGTGGACGAAACCGAGCGCGGGCGCCTTGCATTGTCGCAGCCGGTCACACTGCAGTTGGATGCCATTGCCGATCGCCAGTTCACAGGCAAGGTGGAGCGCATCGGCACCATCGCCACCTCCGACTTCTCCGCGGGCTGGCCCATCCCTCGCAACTTCGATCTTGAAATCGGCATCGATCAGGCGGACCCGCGCCTCAAGCCCGGAATGACCGTGCAAATCACCGTCATCGTCGATCGGGTTCCCAATGCCATCACCATTCCCGCGCAAGCTTCGTTCCTCAAATCCGGACAGACCGTGGCCTATGTCTGGAATGGCGCCGCGTTCCAGGAACGCCCCATTCAAGTCGAACGAAGAAGCCGCGACCGCATCCTGGTCTCCATTGGCTTGAAGCCGGACGACCTGGTGGCGCTTGAAGACCCTTCGGGGAAGGAGTGAGATGGCGCGCATCAAACGGCGTCGCATCCTCATCTGGGCAGTGGTTGGCGTTTTGCTGGCCGCGGGCATCGGCGTGGTTGTGGCTTCCAGCCACGTCCCCTTGGCGGCAAAGAACAATGAGATTCCACTCGCTGAAGTCAAGCGCGGCGAGATCGATCTGCAGGTCCACTCGACCGGCGAGCTCCGCGCCAGCCACTCCATCACGCTGTCGGCTCCGGCCGTCGGTGGAGATGCTCTCCAGCTTACCCACCTGGTTCGCACCGGCCAGTCGACAAAAAAGGGCGACGTCGTCTTTGAATTCGATCCCAGCGAACAGCATTACAAACTGGAGCAGAACCGGTCCGAACTGCAGCAGGCCGAACAGGAGATCACCAAGGCCAAGGCGGATGCAGCGGTTCTTGCCGCGGAAGATAAGGTGACGCTGCTCAAAGACCGTTACAGCGTGCGCCGGGCCGAGCTCGATGTGCAGAAAAATGAACTCGTGAGCAAAATCGACGCCGACAAGAACGTACTCGCGCTGGCGCAGGCGAAGCGTGTATTGGCGGAGCAGGAGAAGGATATCGAGTCCCACAAGGCTTCAGGCCAGGCCGCCACTTACCTCGCTCAGGAGAAGTACAACAAGGCCAAACTGGGCATGGACCAGGCGCAGCAGAACCTGGATAAAATGCGCGTCACTGCGCCCATGGACGGGTTGGTCTCGATTCATAAGAACATGAATGCATCGGGAGGCTTCTATTTTACCGGGATGTCGTTGCCTGACTACCATGAGGGCGATCAGGTGCAGCCGGGCAGCTCGATTGCGCAGGTCGTCGACCCCCAGGGCCTCGACCTTAACTCCAAAATCGGCGAGCAGGACCACGGCAATGTCCAAGTGGGCCAGCCAGTTCAGGTTGTCTTCGATGCGTTGCCGGGCCAGGTCTTTCACGGAACCGTCAAGAGCGTGGGCGGAATGTCCGTGCGGCAGTTCTTCTCGTCGAACACCAACGGCAACTTCGAAGTTGGTATTCAACTCGCCAACGAGGATCCCCGCCTCCGCTCCGGATTCACAGCCCAAATCGTCTTCCTTGGCGGCGTCAAAAAGAATGTGCTCTATCTGCCCCGCCAGGCGCTCTTCCTCAAGGACGGCAAGCGCATTGTCTATATAAAGAAAGGCAACGGCTACGAGCAGCGGGAGGTAAAGGTTCAAAGCCAGAATGAAAGCCGCGCGGCCATCGATGGCCTGGAAGAAGGCAGCCGCGTGGCATTGGTCGATCCCACGGCGCCGCGCAAGACAACCGGCAGCAGCCCCGCAACAGGCGGCACGGGAGGGACACCCTGATGGTCGAAAACGACTCGCAGATGCCGGGGCGCCTCCTGCTCGTCTACCAGCAATGGTCAAGAGACGCGCAGTTGGGCATTCAGAACCTGCTGCTTCATGGCATGCGCTCGCTCCTCACCATGCTGGGCATGATCTTCGGTGTGGCCGCCGTCGTGGCCATGCTGTCCATCGGCGCGGGCGCGCGTCAGAAAGTCATGGCCCTCATCGAACAAATGGGCGTCCACAATCTCATCGTGGATGCCAAGGAAACCGTGGAATGGCAGGCCCATCAAAAGGTCCGCAAGCTATCTCCGGGGCTCACCTTGCAGGACTACCGCGTCATCCGCGATGACCTCCAAGGCATCGCCGCTTCCACTCCGCGCAAGCAGCTTACCCCGTCAAAGATCATCCCCAAGGCGCAGCAGGACATGCCCAATGTCATGGGCGTCAACTTCACCTACCAGCAGATCGCAGGGCTCCACGTGTTGAGCGGAAGGTTCTTCGACCAGGGAGATGACGACCGCGGCGCGCCGGTATGCGTGCTGGGCGCAGCGGCCAAGTGGAGCCTGTTCGGCTCCTCCAATCCGCTCGGTCAATACGTCAAAGTGAATGAGCAATGGTTTCGCGTCATCGGCGTGGTCAGCCCCCAGCTCAGCGCGCAGGACGATAGCTCCGGCACTACCCCCGTGGATGTGAATAACAACATATATATCCCATTGCAATCGGCCTTTCTGCGCCTTGAAGACAGTTACAGCGACGTCAGGGACGAGATTGACGGAATCTATCTCAACCTCGCTGACAGCGCCAACATACAGGAAAGCGCGCAGGTGGTCAGGGCGGTTCTCGATTCATCGCATCATGGCGCGGACGACTTCAGTATCGTGGTGCCCGCCGAACTGCTCGCCGAGCAGAAGCGCACCGAGCATCTCTTTAACACCGTCATGGTGGCCATCGCCTCCATCTCTCTGCTCGTCGGCGGCATCGGCATCATGAACATCATGCTGGCCAGCATCCTTGAGCGTACGCGCGAAATCGGCCTGCGCCGCGCCGTGGGAGCAAAGCAATCCGACATCGTGCGGCAATTTGTCGTGGAGGCCACGATGATCTCGTTCGCCGGTGGAACCATCGGCGTGGTCTTCGGCTTCTTCATCTCCCGCCTCATCGCCTGGCTTGCCGGATGGTCGACCATCGTCACTTTCAGTTCCATCGCCCTGGCATTTCTCGTTTCCATCTCAGTGGGACTGGTCTTCGGAATCTATCCCGCCACCAAGGCTGCGCGGCTCGATCCGGTGGAGGCCATTCGCTATGAGTAGCGGCCTGGGCGCCTTTCCTTCCACCGTCCATCGAATACCGCTTCCTTCTCTGCCGCCGAATATCTCCGCACATGCATGGAGTCCTGGGATGAGTTTCATTCGCTTAGCCATTGTTTTTCTCTTCGCGCTGGTTGCCTTCCTGCCCGCAAGGGCGCAGTCTCCTGAAAGTTATCACGGCATGCTCACCGCGCGCGTCCGCGCAGACAAGCTGCCGCCCCCGCAGCACCTCAAGGACTACGTCCAGGACGGCAAGCTCAGTCTCGGCCTCCGCGACGCAATTCTGCTCACTCTCGAAAACTCGAGCAATGTCCAAATTGAAGAAACCCAGATTGAAGCCCAGAAGTTCAACTTGCTCGGCCAGTTTCAGCCCTTCGATCCCATACTCCAGAGCAGTCTCAACATCAATCGGTACTCCTATCCCACTTACAGCCAGTTACAGGGCGTGGGAGTCTCAGGCAACCCAACCCTTAACTCCCTCAGTCAAACCGGCCAGGTGAGTTACACGCAAACCTTCACTCCCGGCACCAATGTTGCCGCCACCGTCTCCAGCAACAAGTTTTCCTCCAACAGTTCGTATAACTACTTCAATCCCTACTTCAGTTCCGCGTTGAATTTCACCTTCACCCAGCCCCTGCTGCGCGGCGCCGGCCGCTTCGCCAATACCGCCCAGATCAAGATCGCGCGACGCTCGCTCGAGCAGTCGCGCTCCAACTTTGACGCCGAGGTCAACGACGCCATCCTGAATGTTGTCGGTCAGTACTGGAACGCCGTGGAGGCGCGCGGCGCTCTCGATGTGGAGCAAAAGTCGCTCAAGCTGGCCGAGGCCAGTTACGACCGCGACAAACGTTCGCTCGAGCTCGGAGCCCTGCCGCCGCTCGATATCTATCGCTCCCAGTCGGAAGTTGCCGCCCGCAAGGTCGAGGTCATCCAGGCCGCGTATGCGCTCACCCAGGCCGAGGAGGCGCTCCGCTTCGCCATTGGCGCCGATCGCGATCCCCAGTTGAACGCGCTGGAGTTCAACCTCACAGAAAAACCGCAAACCGATGGAGAGCTGGAAAACATCGACGCGGAGGCCGCTCTGACCCAGGCGCTCAGCCAGCGTCCGGAGCTCGATGCCGTCAAGGATTCCCTGGCCAACGATGAAACCAGCATTCGTCTCGCGCACAATCAGCTCGAACCCAATCTGTCCCTTCAAGGCTTTTACCAGAGCAGCGGTTTAGGCGGCAATGAATATAACCTCCTGACCGGCGCGTTTCTTGCTTCCGGAGGCTTTGGCTCGTCCATGAGTCAGCTCTTCGGTTTCGGCTACCCAGGCTATGGCGGCACCCTCTCGCTGACGCTTCCCATTAGGAACCGTGGCGGACAGGCAACCCTGGGAAACGCCCTCGTGTCGCGCACCCATGACCTCTATGCGGGCGGTCAGATCCGCGAGCAGATCACGCGTGAAGTCCACGATGCCGTCCATCAACTCGACGAAGCCCGCATGGCACTGGCTGCCGGCAAAGCGTCCTTCGAACTGGCACAGAAAACCCTGGCCTCGGAGCAGCGCAAATATGAGTTGGGCGCGGAGACAAACTTCTTCGTGCTCGATGCCCAGACCCGGCTGGCCCAGGCCGAACTCATCCTGCTGCAGACCCAGGTCAATTACCGCATTGCTCTCACCGCCGTCGGCCACTCCTCGGGTGACTTGTTGGCTTCCTATCGTGTGCAGATCGCCGAGCTCTCCCGGTAACCGGATCAGATGGGTAAGCGCGGCAAAGTGCACAGTACCCGCTCCAGGAATGGCTGGACCGTTACTAGAAACAGTTGATTAGAGCCCGCATTGACCGGGTTCGTCCTGTGAAGCGTGTAACTGGCCGGCCTTGGCCAGACAGGATGAAAGGAAACACGAGTCGAGCGATCATGGTGGTTGCCGGCAGGATTGGGGTTGCCCCCTTGGCTGAGACAAACAGTTAAGACTCTGCTCGCCGTTCGCTGCAGAATTCTCGGCCGGCAAGACCACGTTAGCGCATTCTGAGCGCGGCTATGAGCCCGCTACTTCCGTATTTGGCTAAGGGGAGCGGTATTGGCCGCTCCAACCACGGATTCGTAACGAAAGACGCCGGTTGCGCCGGCGACCCTTGGTCCGTGGTTCAAGCGTCGGATTCCAGGCGCGTTGCCGAGTTCGGAGGACAGGCAAGGGGGTCTCAGCGGTGCGCTGCGCTACCTTGCCGGTGAGGAAGCGCTGCCATGGCCGGAGGCGGCCGGCTGGCGGGAGGCGAGTGCTGCGGCTCTGCCTGCGGCTGCATAGAGATTGAGGCGGGAATAGACGCCAAAAGAAGATCCGTTATCAAGGAAGCCGCCCCCCGGCCCTTCGGTCTCGGTGAGAATCTGGTCGGCCTTCTCCAAGGTCAACGACGGGAAAGCGATGGTGAGCAGATAACCTGCCACGGGAGCGAGCTTGCCGACGTCTTCGACCTTGCCGGCATTCTTCGCATAGACCACCGGCAGGTTATACGTCTGCGTGGCCGCGTAGAAAGCTTCGTTCGCCGCCGGGTTGCTGAGGCGGCCGGTGTCTTCGCGCGCGCAAACTGCAACCGTGTTGCTGCAGCCTGTCTGCAGGGCCGTGGTCATGTCGGTGCGCGCTGCCCGTACCGCGGCCTGAAAGTCCCTGATTGCGGGAGCGCCCTCAAGCGACTGGCCGACGTAGGCCGGGTCGTTGGCGAGCAGATGCGCCAGGTCATAGAGGGCCAGGGTGCGCCCGCCCATCACATCCATCGCATAGTGTGCCCCCATGAGGATGCGGTCATTCCCGTATTCGGCGGCGCGCGCGATCATCTGCGGATAGCGCTCCGGCACCAGCACGGCGAGCAGGAGCGATCCCGTGTAGCCATAGGTGGTGTGGCCGCTGGGGTAGGAAGGGCTGTCGACGAGATTCATGATCGGTCCGCGATTGTAAACACTGTTGTCGGCGGGAGCGTTGAAGTAGTCCAGGCCGATGAAGCGCACAATGGTCGGCTCGGTCTGGAACGGGCGCGAGTCGCCGTACGAGTCGGCCCCTGGGGACCCCGCCGGGAAGCCGTAGCTCTTACCGAAGATATCCGTGTGGCCGCCCATCTCCTTGAGGATCGCCATCGCCTCAGCCGAGGCTGGCACGTTTCCGTTCGTCGTGCCGTTGGCGAAGAAGAACTTGCCCGAGCTTGAATGTGCAGAGGTGGTGGCATCGGCGTAGGCAATGAGGTCGGCTACGGCCTGGGACAGGTTGGTCGAGTGGCTGCGGTCGATGGAGTGAGCGCGTGCCACGTAGGCGGCGCCGAGCGTCGTTCCCAGTCCGTCCGCGAGCTGGGCAAGGTTGGCGTCGGTGATAAAGGCATCGCGCAGGGCCTGCTGCTGCTGTTCCGCGAAGGGCAGAAGGGTTGGCTGGCAGATGGCGCCCGTCTGGATGCCGCCCGTCATAGTGAAGTTCGCCGCAAGGGCCGCTGTGCCTTCTGGGGTGTTCGACAGCGCGGTCACGGGCGCAAGCCCCCTCAGTACGGCCAGATCGGTCGCCGATTGCGCTCCAGCCTGAAGGGGCAGGAGCGCACAGAGTGCTCCCACCAGCAAGGGCAAGGTGGACAGACAGGCAGCGGCGCGGACAAGGAGCCGTATCTCTTTCATGGCAGAATGGTACATTCGCTTGCTCGGATTTTCCACAGCGAGGCGCTAGGTCCACTAGCGAGCCAGCAGTGAGCTGAGTGGGAGCCGGACGGGGGCCGTGGGCCGTCACCGGGCGCGCGGGCTCAGAATGCGTTCAAGCTGGCGCGAGAAGGACGGAGGGGGATGGGGAAGGTTGACGTTCTCGCTCCTGGAGATCGGTGGGCCCTTGCCGACTTGCGGGGGCCAATCCATCGATATGGCTCATAAGTCATTTTGGTTCATAGAGTTCCGAACGACCGGATACCGCCAGATCATCGAAGTTCACCTTTTGTTTCCTCGCCTGACCTCAGTGAGCGAAGCCCACGCCTCTGCCATAATTCTGCAAGTGAGCCTGCCGCCCGAACTGCGCATGCGCTCCGAAGGGATGACTCCCCTGAATCGTTGGAAGACCGCGCCGGGGGCCGCCAACACGGACACTACACAGGAGAGCCTGACTGAGTAGTGAGGTGTTCAGACAGGTAAAATCGACTCCAGCGTTTCCTATAATTTCTTTATATATGTTGTGAAACACTAACTTCGGTCCGCCATTGCTAAACGCTTACCGACCGGCATCGCGATGAATGTGTATAGTGCAGTTCAATACCTGCTCTTTGTGGTGATCGTCACCGCCTGCGTTAAGCCTCTGGGCGGGTATATGCGCCGAGTCTTTGCCCGGCGAAGAACTGCACTGGATCGATTATGCGTTCCAGTGGAACGATGGATCTATCGCCTCGCGGGAGTCGATCCCGCGGTCGAAATGGGCGCCGGACAATACTTGGTTTCTTTCATTGTCTTTACGCTGACCGGGACACTCCTCCTTTACGCCATCCTCCGTTTTCAACGCTTCCTTCCCTGGTTTTTCCCCCAATATCAAACCACGCCGCTTTCTCCAGACCTGTCTTTCAATACGGCTATCAGTTTCTCTACTACCACGACCTGGCAGGCTTACGCGGGCGAAAACACGATGAGCTATTTCAGCCAGATGGTGGGGCTCTGCACACAGAATTTTCTCGCTGGGGCCGCGGGACTGGCCGTGGGCATTGCCTTCATTCGAGGACTGGCCCGGGAATCCTGCGCAACCCTGGGGAATTTCTGGGTCGATGTCACACGCAGCCTGCTTTGGGTTTTGCTGCCAGGTGCGCTTATGGGATCGTTGCTGCTCGTCTGGCAGGGAGTTCCTATGAATTTCCACCATTATGTGGTCGCCTCCACGCTTGAAGGAACACCGCAAGTTATTCCGCAAGGACCGGTCGCCACCCTGGAAATCATCAAGAACCTGGGCACCAATGGCGGAGGCTTCTTCAATGCCAATGGCGCTCACCTTTATGAGAATCCCACGCCGCTCACCAACATCCTTGAGCTGCTATCGATCGTTCTCCTGCCTGCGGCCTTGACCAACACCTTTGGAAGAATGGTCAAGCATGTGCGCCAGGGCTGGCTTCTGTACTGGGTCATGCTCTTTCTTTTTACCGGCGGGCTGGTCGCCATGCATCTGAGCGAGCAGCGGGTCAACCCGCTCCTTCATGGCGCCGATTCGCGGCCGAGTCAACTTCAATCCGACGGCGGTATGGAAGGCAAGGAAGTGCGCTTCGGGATCGGAGGCTCTGTGCTTGCCTGCGTTGTCACCTCCAACACGGCTACGGGGTCGACGAATGCGGCAGATGACAGCTTTACCTCGCTCGGCGGCCTGGTTCTGTTAGTCGATCTCCTTCTCGGCGAGGTGATCTTCGGGGGTCTCGGCACCGGGATCTTCAGCATGATCATGACGGCTGCGATTGCCGTGTTTCTGGCCGGACTTATGATCGGCCGCACGCCTGAGTATCTCGGCAAGCATATCGGGCCGAACGAAAACAAGATGATCGTGTTATACGCGCTTACCGGCCCGGTCACCATCCTGATTCTGACCGCGATTGCCATCTCCACGAAATCCGGACTCGCCGGCCTTACCACGAACACCGGCTCGCATGGACTTACGGAGATCTTCTTCGGCTTTGCTTCTTCCTTCGCCAACAATGGCCAGGCATTCGCCGGCCTCAACGCTGATACGTCCTTCTATAACATCATGACGGTGATCGCCATGATGGCGGGACGATTCGGCCTGGCCATCCCAGCCCTCATGTTTGCCGGCCTGTTCGCGCAGCAGAAAGACAGGCCGGAGTCGCGCGGAACTCTGCGCACCGATACCTTCACCTTTGGTGCTCTGCTTACGACCTTCTTAATCATCGTTACGGCATTGAGCTATCTTCCCGTGCTGACGCTTGGCCCTGGGCTGGAGCACCTGCTCTTCAAGATTTAGCGAAGATCCCCGATACGCCAAAGAAGCAAAACGAATGTGACATCCGCTTCAACCTCCTACCGGTTTATCCATAAAGGAGACCCGGAAGTAATTCGAAACGGAGCCAGCGCTGGATTCATCTTGGAGGCCGGCCAAGCCAGGTCAGAAAACGTCAATCGGCGGGAGATCCAGCTTCAAGGCTCCCGAAAGGGGTACCCGGTGTAGTTGTCGGTGAGCAGGTACGTTGGGTTGCGCGGACTGAATACCGCCGCCACCGTCTGGTGCTCCGCCGCCATGGGCGCGCTCTGCGGCCTGGGCGCGTTGAACCTGGCGCTTGTGCTTGCCGTTGCTGTTCTGATCACCAACATGGTGCTCCGCCCACTCGCCTATCACCTCAGGGCAATCGCATGAACATGAGTTGTGCCCATGGCCTGGGTTCGTACCGCCCCGGGGCTGGGCATTGGGGCTGGAACGTCTTCCCAGGGTTGTCCGCCGCGGCGGACCGCGGTGGACTTCACCCTGGGCTATTTTCGCCTCCTCTCTACGGGAGGAAATGCGGTTGTCGATCGGTTCAGAGGTCGGGAGGAACCGGTTACGCGACAAAGCCCCTTCATGCGATCGCCCTGGGTCCGGGAAGCCTACGGCGCAGACTCCAAGCATCTGTTCGAGGGTCACACCGAAGCGAACCTGCGTGCCATCGGACCTGAAGTGAAAATCTAGCTACACAGCGAGCACATCACAGGAAAACGTGCATCCTAACACTTTGGAGAACCCAAGCGTGAAAAAGCTGGCGAGCGCAACCGATCCCCTCTGGTACAAAGACGCGATCATCTACGAACTCCACGTCCGGGCCTTCGCGGACTCGAACGGCGACGGCATCGGAGACTTCCCCGGACTGCTCTCGCGGCTCGACTACCTCCAGGACCTCGGCGTCACCTGCATCTGGCTCCTACCTTTCTTTCCCTCCCCTTTGCGCGATGACGGCTATGACATCGCCAACTACGTGGACGTCAACCCCTCCTACGGAACGCTGGACGATTTCAAGGCGTTTCTGGACGCAGCTCACCAGCGCAACATGCAGGTGATGATCGAGTTGGTCATCAATCACACCAGCGATCAGCACCCCTGGTTCAAGGCCGCCCGGATTGCGCCACCCGGCTCACCGGCGCGCGCGATGTATGTCTGGTCCTCGACCGACCAGCTCTGCAAGGACGCCCGCATTATCTTCACCGACACGGAGAAATCCAACTGGAGCTGGGACGAGACGGCCAAAGCCTACTACTGGCACCGCTTCTTTGCGTTCCAGCCCGACCTGAACTTCGACAACCCCGCGGTGATCGAAGAGGTTCTCAAAGCCATGCGCTTCTGGCTCGACATGGGCGTCGACGCGCTGCGCATAGACGCCATNNCCGCCATCGATGCCGACTACGCCAACCGTCTCATCCTGGCCGAGGCCAATCAGTGGCCTGCCGATGTCCGTCCCTACTTCGGCGATGGCGATGAGTGCCAAATGGCCTTCCACTTCCCGCTGATGCCGCGCATCTATATGGCTCTTCGCCAGGAAGATCGCCTGCCGATTACCGACATCATGGCCCAGACGCCCGCCATCCCCGACAACTGCCAATGGGGCCTGTTCCTCCGCAATCACGACGAACTCACGCTTGAAATGGTCACCGACGACGAGCGCGACTATATGTACCTCGCCTACTCAACCGACCCCCGCATGCGCGTAAACGTCGGTATACGCCGCCGACTCGCGCCCCTGGTCGACAACAACCGCCGCCGCATCGAGCTGTTGAACTCGCTGCTGCTCAGCTTTCCGGGTACACCCATCCTGTACTACGGCGACGAAATCGGCATGGGCGACAACATCTACCTCGGCGACCGCAACGGTGTTCGCACCCCGATGCAGTGGAACTCGGACCGCAACGCCGGATTCTCCAGGTGCGATCCCGCCCGGCTCTACCTTCCCGTCGTTATGGATCCCATCTACGGCTACCAGGCCATCAATGTGGAAGCTCAGCTAAGCGATCAGTCCAGCCTCCTGCACTGGACCCGCAACATGATCGCCCTGCGCAAGCTCTTCCAGGTCTTCGGCCGCGGGACACTAATGTTCCTGAATCCGGCGAACCGCAAGATCCTCGCCTACCTCCGCGACCTCGATCGCGGCGACGGTTCCCACGAAACGGTTCTCTGCGTCGCCAATCTCAGCCGTTTCGCCCAGCCCGTGTCGCTCGACCTCGCCGATTACGCCGACTTCGAACCCGTCGAGATGCTGGGCTACGTTCCTTTCCCCGCCATTGATGAAACTCCGTATGCCGTGACTCTCGCTCCGTACTCCTTCCTCTGGGTTGAACTCCAGCCCGCCAGTCCAAAGCCGGAACCGCTGCCCGAGCCGCAAGCAGAAGCAGAGGCAGATATGGGCGGCAACGAGGCCGTGGCGCTCGATCTCCTCACCAAGGGTTGGCCCGGTCTGCTTGCCGGCCACGTCCTGTCTCTCCTCGAAACCGCGCTGCCCGCCTGGCTGCCGCGCCAACGGTGGTTTGGAGCCAAGACCCGCAAGATCCAATCCACGCGCCTGCTCGATTGGGTAGAACTTCCCGTCGCCATCGCAGCCGACACCTCGATCTTGTCTAGCGCCGACCGTCCGGCCGGCAGCACCATCCCTCCGGCTCTGTTCTTCGTTGAGATCGCCTATGCCGACGGTCCCTCCGACACCTACCAGCTTCCGCTCGCCTTCAGCACCGGCGCAGAGGCCGAGGACGTCATCGCCAGCCACCCGCAGAGCATTCTCGCCAACCTCACGACCCCCACCGGTCCCGGCGTCCTCCATGACGCCACCACCCGCGAAGACTTCCGCCAGGGTCTTCTCACATTCATTGAGCGAAACGCTACTCTCCCGCTGTCTCGAGCGCGCACCGCCGATCCTGAAGTCATGGACCCTCTAGACATCGCGCCGATTGCCCCAGCGCCCATCGACTCCACGCAAGATGCACTCAGTGCGCCCCCCCCTCAATCCGCAGCCGGCATTCCCGTCGGGCCTGTCCCCCTCACCGCTCAACCCGGCGAAGCGGCAATGCCCCCGCGCTCCAGCACCCTTTCCGCAGGTGCGCAGCAGTTGCAGCCGCGTGAGTCTCCCGCCGGCGGCGACCCTGTTCCACTGAGAGGCCACCTCGACGCCCAGGCGTCCACCGCGTTCTCCGAGGCACACGTCTCCCAGCGTTTGCCATCGCGCGTCGGCTCCGCAGAGCAATCCAACACTTCTATTGTTTATGGCAAACAACTGATTTTGAAGCTCTTCAGACACCTTCAGGCGGGAGAAAACCCGGACGTCGAAATCGGCCGCTTCCTGACCGAAGTCGCCCACTTCCCACGTATTGCGCCCTTCATGGGCGAGATCACCATGACTCCGGCCAGTGGAGAGAAGACGACAGTCGCCATGCTTCAGGGGCTGGTCGCCAACCAAGGCGATGGCTGGCAGTGGTTTCTTGAGCAACTCACCGGCTTCTTTTCGTCCGTAGCCGCCCTTCCTGCCCCACCCGAGTTCCTGGCTCCCAACTTCCTCAACGAGCGTGAACCCCTCCGCGAGGCTCTCGAACGCTTCGGCACGTCGCTTGAGGCCGCCGCAATCCTGGGTCGCCGCACCGCCGAAATGCACCTCGCCCTAGCCATCCCCACCAGCGACCCGGCCTTCGCCGCCGAGCCGTTCACCCCCGCGGACCTCACCCGCGATGCGCGTCGAATCGACGCACAGATCACCTCCACCCTGGAGGCCCTCAAAGTAAAGCTCTCCACCCTCAAGGACCTTACCGCGGACGACGCAGGGCTGCTTCTTTCGCGGCGCATCGACCTCTTTGCCCGCGCCAATGCGATCACCGCCTTGACGGCCGCCGGCCAGCGCATCCGCATCCACGGCGACTACCACCTGGGGCAGATTCTCCGGACCGGCGAGCCCTCGATCGAACCGGGGACGGAACCGGGAGACTTTGTCGTGCTCGATTTCGAGGGGGAACCCGCCCGTCTCCTCTCCGAACGCCGCCAGAAGCAATCGCCCCTGAAAGATATAGCCGGCATGATCCGCTCGTTCTCCTACGCCGCCCACGCCGGCCTCAATCAACACCTCACCGCCCATCCCGAACTCGCGCGCACCTCCGGCTCCGATCACCTCGCCGCCTGGGCTCTTTTCTGGCAGAACTCAACCTCCTCAGAGTTCCTCCGCGCCTACCGCGAGATCATCGCCGCCAATCCCGCCCTCCTGCCTTCGACCCAGCAGTCTCAGTCGCTGCTCAGCGCGTACCTGCTCGAGAAGGCGCTTTATGAGCTGCTTTACGAGCTCAATAATCGCCCTGCGTGGCTCCGCATCCCGCTTGCCGGCATCCTAACCTTGTAGAAGCGTCTGCCAGGGGAGAGGCGAGTCAGTCGGAGATTGCAAAAACCCTCCAGTCGCTTCAGGATGAGTGTCCCGATTAACCATGGCGACAGCAGATCAAATTCCCGACATCACCGCCCCTTCCGCGGGCCCCAGCGCCGGACTCCTCGTGCTGCTTGCCGCCATGACGCCGGAGCAAAGCGAAGGTGTCCTCGCCAACCTGACCGCTTCTTTCCCGGCGGAAAGCGTGCTCGTCGCTTCCCCTGACGCGCTCCCGGCGGATTCCTATCCGTCTCTCCAGATCGTCGCCGCTCCCGCGACCAACGCCGCTTGGACTCTCACGGCCGCTGATTTCGTCAACGCTTACCAGCTCGCCGAAAAGAACGAAGCGCGCGCCATCCTTATGCTGGGCCCGGAGTCCGGCTCGCTCGGTATGTCCGCACTCCACGGCCTCGCCAACGCCGTTCTCATCACCCCCACCGACCTCGCTGTCCCTTGCTACGATCTACCGCCGCATGCCGGCCTGGTCAACTCCGCCATCCTCTATCCACTTACCCGCGCGCTGTTCGCCTCCCGCGTGCGGTTTCCCTTGGCCCCCGATCTCGGCCTCTCGCTGCGCATGGCCGAACGCCTCGCCCGCGCCGCCCAACGCTTTACCGCGATCAACCAGGGCGAAGCGCCTCTTTGGCCGGTCAACGAAGCCACGGTAGCCGGGTTCACCATCGACCAGTTTGACGTAGGCCCGCGCCTCCAACCCCAACCCACGGGGCCCGACCTCAACACCATCCTCCCCCTGGTCACCGGGGCCCTGTTCTCCGATATCGACGCCAAAGCAGCATTCTGGCAGCGCTTCCGTCCGTTGCCGCCCGCGAGCGATCCCATTCCCATGCCCATGCCGCAAGAACCCTCGAGCCATGCGGCCGCTGAGATTGCCCCTATGCTCCAGGCCTTTCGGCTCGCCTACACCAATCTCCAGGAAATCTGGTCGCTCGTCCTGCCGCCGAACTCACTGCTCGGACTCAAGCGACTTGCCGCAACCGACGCTGCGGCATTCCGCATGCCCGATAGCCTCTGGGCCCGCATTGTCTACGACTTTCTCCTCGCCTACCGGCTCCGCACCATAAACCGCGGACATCTTCTCGGCGTGCTTATCCCGCTTTACCTCGCATGGGTCGCAAGCCACATCAACATCACCGCCTCCGGCGCTCACACTGAACGCCATATCGAGGCCGTCGCAGCCGCCTTCGAGGCCGAAAAGACCTACCTCGTCTCACGCTGGCGATGGCCGGACCGGTTCAATCCATGAGCGGCCCCAGAATCAAGTCCGTTTCCGCTGCGACGCAAGAGAGAGACGATTCAAGGAGTGAGTCCTATGCTTAACATTCTTGCCACCATGCTCCAGCCTGACCCATACCAGAATTCACAGCCCTTGTATGCCGACAACACCTCCATCTGGCACCATATGTCCAATGCGCTCCATCAGTCCCTTTACCGCGTCCTCGCGCTGCTCATCGCCATCCTCCCCGGTATCCTGGCCTTCGTTGTTGCCCTCGCTGTATTTACCCTGATAGGCATGGCTCTTTCCGCGCTTCTGCGGCGTGTGCTTGCCGCGGCCGGGTTCGATGATCGCGTCGCCCGCGGCCGTGGAACAGTGGACTGGGCGCCATCCACTTCGCCCTCCGAGCTGATCGCCCGGGCCTCCTTCTGGGCCTGCGTCTTTCTCGGGCTCATCATCGGCGTCTCCGCCTTCGACGCCTCCTACACAACCGCCGCAACCCTGCCCAGTTCGCTCCTTTCCTACCTCACCCGCGTTGTGGGAGCCGTCTTTCTGCTCATCGCCGGAACTCTCGTCGCGCGCTTCCTGGCGCGTACCGTCCTCATCGGAGCCGTGAATGCTCAGCTCGAATACGCCCGCTTCCTGTCGCTCGGCGTCAAGTGGCTGGTGCTCGTGCTTACCGCCGCCATGGTCCTTGACCACCTCGAGATCGGCGGCGGCGTGGTTGAGCTGGCCTTTGGCATCCTCTTCGGCGGCATCGTCCTCACGCTGTCTCTCGCCGTGGGTCTTGGCTCGCGCGACCTCGTCAGCCGCTCGCTCGAGAGCCACACCGAACACGCCAGCGAGCGCAGCGCCGCAGCCCCAACCACCAAGCCTGACGATCCCATTCGGCATTTCTGAGAAATCCGGAACGGCAGTTGATCGAGCAGTTCGATAGCAACTTGCTGTTTTCACGGGTTTGCGTTGTTGGAGATGGACGCGTCCGGGGGGTGACGCGAGGGCATGCTGCTTCGCCGGAAGCCCGGTTACCAGGCAAGAGCTACCCGGTGGTGTGCAGAAAATCTATGGTTCAAAGGCCGCCTGGCGGGATGCTTGCCGTGTTTTCAACAAGTTGGCGTTTGGCTTTTGAGATGCGGCAGGCATGAACAAGCTGGATTTCGTTTATAGGGGAAAAATGCTGTTCCAAATTGCACAGGGAATCAGGAGAATTTTGTATAAAACAGAAACGGGGGTGACATGAAATTCTTTCGTGTGCGATTGATTCTTGCGCTCGTCGTAGGAATCACACTGGTTTCGGTTGCCTCGACCTATTTTGAGGTGCTGGCCCACAAGCACGCTCTGCGGCTGGAACTGCAGCGCAGGACCGCCTGGCTGAGCAAGAGCCTGCAATCGCAGTTGGAGAAGACGGTGGCCGGAGGCCAGACTGCGGAAATTGTGGCAGAGGCAGCGCGCCTGCGCTCGCGGAATGAGGGGTTGGGTCTGGCCGTCTATGACATGCAGGGAGGGTTGGTAACCGAAGCGGGGCCTGCCGAGGTGTTCGCAGCACTGCCGCGCGGCCCGTTGGAAAAGGCCATCAAGGAGGGTGTCGACTCATCCGTGTATGGTCACCAGGGCGATCAGCAGTGGCTGGAGGAGGCGATTCCGCTGTATGTCGACGGGCATGTGGCCGGAGCGCTGGTGGTATTGGAGGATGCACGCTCCATTCGCGCGGAGGGCACGCGGGTGTGGCGGCAAAGTTTCTGGCGGATTGCCGCCTTTGTTCTGCTTATCCTCTTCGTGACGCTGCTGATGGTGCGCTGGTTTTTGATGCGCCCCATGATACGGGTGGCGGAACGGCTCAGGCGATTGCGCATGGGTCAACCCGACGATCTCGCGGACGAAAGTCTAGCGGAGTTGAGTCTGTTTACACCGCTGGCCCGTGAAGTCGAGTCGATGGCCGAGAGCCTGATTGAGGCACGCGCCGCCGCTGAAACCGAAGCCCGGCTGCGCGACGCCGGAGAACACCAGTGGACAGCCGAGCGGCTGGCCGTCCATATTGGAGAGCGTTTTGGCTCCAGCCGCATCTTTGTGTTGTCGAACCGTGAGCCATATATGCACGTGCTTCAGGGGCGGGAGACGGTATGCGTGGTTCCCCCCAGCGGCCTAGTGACGGCCATCGAGCCGGTGCTGCGGGCCTGTGACGGCGTGTGGGTGGCGCACGGCAGCGGCAGCGAGGACGCCCTGAACGTCGACGAGTTCGATCGCCTCCGCGTGCCGCCGGGCGATCCCCGCTACACACTGCGCCGGGTGTGGCTCTCGAGCGAGGAGGAGACAGGCTACTACGACGGCTTTGCCAATGAGGGTCTGTGGCCGCTCTGTCATATTGCGCACACCCGGCCCATCTTCCGCGCTTCGGACTGGGAGTGGTACCAGCGTGTGAACGAGAAGTTTGCGGCTGCGCTGCTGGAGGAGATGGAGGGCAGTTCCAAGCCCATTGTCTTTGTGCAGGATTACCACTTCGCGCTGGCGCCGCGGCTCATCAAGGCGGCGCGGCCGGACGCGCGTGTGGCCATCTTCTGGCACATTCCCTGGCCCAATCCAGAGTCATTCGGTATCTGCCCATGGCAGGCTAAGCTTCTGGAGGGGTTGCTGGGCGCGGACCTGATCGGCTTCCACATCCCTTTGCACTGCAACAACTTCCTCTCCACCGTTGACCGCGTGCTAGAGTCGCGTACCGATCGCGAACACATGACCGCCCGCCGCGATGGGCACACCAGCTCCGTGCGCCCCTATCCGGTAAGCGTGGCTTTGGACGGCAGCAAGCCAGAGCGAAAGGCGCCGGGCCCCTCGCACGAGGAGCTGCTGAAGGAGTTCGGCCTGCGCTGTGAAACCTTGATCGTAGGTGTGGACCGCATGGACTACACCAAGGGAATCGTGGAACGGCTGATGGCAATCGAGAAGCTTCTCGAAGAGCATCCCTGGCACCTGGAGCGGCTAACCATGGTGGAGATTGCCGCGCCGAGCCGCTCGCGCATTCCCAGCTATGTGAATCTGCGCCGCCAGGTTGAGGAGACCGTGGAGCGGATCAACCAGCGCTACCAGACGACCCGCTGGAAGCCCATTCTGCTGATCGAACGTCAGATGAGCCACGCGGATGTGGATATGTGGTACCGCGCGGCGGCTGTGTGCCTGGTGACCTCGCTTCACGATGGAATGAATCTGGTGGCCAAGGAGTATGTGGCCGCACGCGCCGACGAGGACGGCGTACTGGTGCTGAGCAAGTTCACGGGCGCAGCCACCGAGCTCTTGGATGCGCTGGTGGTAAATCCCTATGACATTGAAGGTGTAGCCGAGGCCATCCATCAGGGCCTGGAAATGAACCGGGGCGAGCGGCGCATGAGGATGCAGCGGATGCGCCATCATGTAATGGACCACAACATTTATCGCTGGGCAGCCAACATCCTGGGCGACCTGCACGAATTGCGCATGGAGAACCCGGGGGTAACAGATCTGGCCCTCGCCCGGCCGGTGTCTATCTCGCCAGTTGAAGTGGGGCATCGCAAATTGGCGTAGAAAGCGAGCATCCGGTGACGGCCGACGCGGCAAAGAAGCTGGAGGAGTTTTTTAACGCCTTTGCGGGCGGCGCAACTCCGCTTCTGCTGCTGGATTATGACGGCACGCTGGCTCCGTTCCGGTTGGATAGGTTTCTGGCACGGCCCTGGGCCGGCGTGCGAGAGGTTCTGACCCGCATCGAGCGGCAAGGGCGAACGCGCATGGTCGTGATCACCGGTCGTCCCGCGCACGAGATTGCTCCGCTGCTCGGGATTGACCCGCCGCTCGAGGTTTGGGGCCTGCACGGAGCTGAGCGCCTGTTGCCCGATGGCCAGCGCGAGCTGGAGCAGGCGTCTTTCGCGGCTCGGGAGATGCTGGACAAGCTGCGAGCGATGCTGAAGTGCGACAGCCTGGGCGGACTCTTCGAAGACAAGGCCAACGGTGTGGTGATGCACTGGCGGGGCGCCTCCCCGCGCAAGGCAAGGCTCATTGAGCAGAAGACGCGGGCGCTCTTTGAGCCGCTTGCAGGGGCAAATGGGCTGGCCTTGCTGGAGTTTGAGGCTGGGGTGGAATTGCGCGTGGGTTGCGACAAGGGCGGCGCTGTTGCGGCAATCCTGCGAGAGGCCGGCGCCGACGCGCAGGTTGCGTGGCCGGTCGCCTATTTGGGCGACGATTTGACCGATGAGGCTGCGTTTCGCGCCGTAAACAATATTGGCCCGCACGGCCTGAGCGTTCTGATGCGCCGCCAATGGCACGAGACAGAGGCTGATGTTTGGCTGCGGCCGCCGGTAGAGCTAAGAGGGTTTCTGGAGAAGTGGCTATTAGCAGCGCGCCATTGCTGAAAAAAGAGAACCCTCCGGACCTGATCCCTTGGTGCAAATCCCAAACTCAGCTATCTGCCGAAACGCCCCGGTTCGTCGGAAATGCCCGCGGCGGAAGAGCGGCCGCGATCCTGGCCAGCCTGACAAGCACCTGTCGCCGACACGACGTGGACCCGCAACTGTACCTCACGCAGTTGTTGATGAACTTGCCGATGGCACGAATGAGCGAGCTCTCGACGTGGCTCCCGGATCGATGGAAGCTTGCTCAGACTGCACGACAGGCCGGCCTGCAAATCCATCGCGGCCCAGTTCGTAGTATCTGTGGTGCGCGTAACACTCGCGCCGAGACCGACGGCGAGGCGTAGTAGGCGAACGCATGTATGCTCTAAGAACCGGCAACAAATGGAAGCACCCGGAACCGGCAGACTGGACCGAAGCCTTTTTTTGAGAAAGGGCTTAACTGCCTGTGGTGCAACT
>PLGM01000246.1 GCA_003139795.1 Acidobacteriaceae bacterium
ACGCACGCTTCCCGAAAACTCACAATAAAGCTTCTGCAACCAGCGCCATTGTCTCTTCGGGAGGTTCATCTGCGGCTGGCTTTGCCAAGAGCGGCATCTCCCAGTCACCCGAGAAAAAAATTTTCACCAGTATGGAATAGTCAAAGTTACCCCCGGCCAGAGCGAAGCTTTTCCCCTCGGTCACATGTACGGGAGCCCATGGATCTCCGATTGCCCCATTAAACTGTTTGGCTGAGATCCCTGCTGAAGCCGAGGTGCCGGATTGGGCAGAAATCTGTCCGTTCTCGTCCTTAAGGCGAACACGCCTGCAGACCTCGATGAACCATAAGTCCAGATCCCCAAGGTCAAGCTGCTTCCCTTCTTCCCAGGGAGCCGTCCAGGTCAATCCAAGGCCGCCTGCTCGTGGGAATCCGTGAAACGCTTGCTCGTTCCATTGAGTTTCACGAGTGGCCAACAACACTGTGACGTCGCGGCACAACCATGGCCCAGGGCGCAAGAGGTTCATCTTGGTCTGGTGCCCCGGCAATGGAGCAAGGCCGAACATCGACCGCAACGACGATCCGCCGTTCATACGTGCGATTCCGTAATTTCCGGCCCCGCCATATCCTTCGCCCGTTTGCAAAGACATCAATGCCAGGACCCAATCCTGTGCTTCTGCCTTGCGCGCCACATCCTGTTTCAGATCGTGATTGCGGGAAGTGATGAGAAGATCGAGCGCATATGGCGTCGAAATCTGTGTTTTGAGGGTGACCGCGGCCGGGACAGGCGGCTGCAGAAACGCCGGTTTGCTCCGATCGTCCACCACGAGGCACCACGGATCATCTTCGGGGAAGTCGGGAGTGAGTCCCCGCAAAGCCTCTGCCCATTCCTGCTCTGTCTGCGGGAGTTGGCTCGCCCCGGCGCGATGCAGGGCAAGCGCAGCCAACTGAACCAGAAACATGTGCCATGCGGGAGCCTGATGCGGACGCAAAGCGGGAAAACTATCGACCTCGTCCGCGCAAGACGGGCCAGAAGACCGGGAAGGCTTACCCAACCGGCTGGCAAAACTTGAAGCAACGGCTGTGTCAAGAGGTTCCAGTTCCCCTGGCTCATTCGCGCACCTTCATCAGCCCACTTCTATCGTAAGAAAACATCATACTCCCGACGGAAAAGAGAAGCCCATTATCCAAGACTTTGGGAGTCACGCGCGTATCTGAATCGAAACCTGCCGACCAGTGTTCCGGCAAAGTAACCTCCTGAATTGTCTCTCCGAGAGGACTGGCTACCGGTTCGACTAATCTGACACGCGCGCCTTCCCCGCCCAGCCGGGTTCGGATTCTCTCCTCATCTGTTGTAAATTGAACCTCATCGAAGGGAGTCTTGAACGGAAGCAGGACGTTCCTGGCTAGACCCTGGTTTGCAATCTCTGCTCCAATCACCTGATTCGAGTAGTCGGTCCACTCCTGACCCAACTCATGGTGCAATGCTTCGATTCGTTCCGGATGCGTTGCACCTTCCACAAGCATGCGGTTCATGGCGGGCAGATTCCAGACGGGAGAATCCTCTATGAGCCTTCGAGTCAGTTCCACCATGGAGAGATCGCGATAGATGCCTTCATAGACACCCTTGTTTTTCCATGCGCCAAGCCCATTTTCAAAGGCTGGTGCGAGGAGCGCGGCAAGGCCCTTTTCGGGGGCGAGCACAGTGCAGGACGGAACCTGAAAATCCGATGGCCGAGAGAGAGCCGCATGGCGATGCAGCCGCCCGATTCGTTGCAACAGAACATCGACGGGGCAGAGATCGGTAAGGAGGTAATCGGCGTCAATGTCCAAACTCTGTTCGAGCGTCTGCGTTCCGATGACAAGAACTCCGCCATCCTTCCGGAGCTTGGGCGAAAGAGCTTGCTCTACTGCTCGGTCGAGCAGCCGGCGGTCTTCTGGCTCAAAGCGTCCATGGTGCAGAGCAGGGCCGTCTTGCACGGTTAACCTGAATTATCACCTAGAAGGGCTCCACACGACACTGACGGGTACGGGAGCGGCCAACCCCGAGACTCTCGCCAGGAACGCTCCGATGTGGTACAGTCTCGAAGCGAGCCGACCGGGTAGGATCAGGCTGTCGCATGGTACCGGAAGGCAGCGGAGAGTGGAGATGCTACGGCGCAATTCGTACTCGCATGGAAAAACTTCGAGGGTCTTGGTGAATGATTCAGACTATTGATTGTTTTCCAGGCCGGAACCACCAGTGCAATAGAAAGCTAGGCGCAACCCCTGGCAAAATTCCATGAAAAAAAACACCAAAGCAAGCACAGTAAAAAAGTCCGCGCAACGCGGTGGCCTCGCCCCCGACCGCATCGACGCCATCCTCAAAGCCCTCGACGAGGCCTATCCTGCCGCCCGGTGCGCCCTCACCCACAGCTCACCCTGGGAGCTTTTGGTAGCCACCATCCTCTCCGCCCAATGTACAGACGCCCGCGTCAACATGGTCACCCCGGAGCTCTTCCGCCGCTTCCCCACCCCAGCCCCGATGGCCAAGGCAACCCTTCCTGAACTCGAAGCCCTCATCCGCACCACCGGCTTCTTCCACAACAAGGCCAAATCCATCCAGGGCGCGGCCCGCAAAATCGTCGCCGAATTCGGCGGCCAGGTCCCCCAAACCCTCGCCGAGCTCACAACCATCCCCGGCGCGGCCCGCAAAACCGCCAACGTCGTCCTCGGCGTCTCGTTCGGCAAAGCCGAAGGCGTAGTCGTCGACACCCATGTCTTCCGCATCGCCCGCCGCCTCGGGCTCGCCAAGGGCGACACACCCCAGAAAGTCGAGCAGGAGCTGATGCGCATCCTCCCTCAAAGTCGCTGGATCGACTTCTCCCACCAGCTCATCCACCACGGCCGTCAGATCTGCGATGCCCGAAAACCCAAATGCGACCGCTGCAACCTCGAGCAGCTCTGCCACTCCAAGGACAAAACCTGGCAGTCGTAGCAGAATGGCGCCCAAATTGAGGCAAAAAGACCCTATTCGCGGGGATTAGCGCGAAGTTCTCCCACTTTTCGTCCGCTCCTGACCGGACGTTCCATCTTTTTCTGTTCCCGCGCAGACCTACGAATTCGCATTTCGGCAAGAAAAGGGCTGCTTTGTCGGGCTGGAAGCCTACGGTTTTTCTCTCCCGGCTTAGCCCGGCAGCGCCCGCACCACAGCACTGATCAGCCCCGGAAGGTCAGAAGGGCTCGCTTCAACGGCGGGCTCCCAACCGAGTTCCCGCAAGGTCTGGCTGGTAATCGGTCCAATCGAAACAGCAGGAACCCCCGCAAACGGCCACGCGACCCCAGCCTGTCGCGCCGCCTCGGCCAGATGCGTCACGCTCGACGAACTGGTGAACGTCGCCGCATCAATCCCCTCCGCCAGCGCCCTGCGAAGCTGATCCGGCGCCGCCTCCGGCAAAACATTGCGGTAAGCATCCACCACATCCACAGCAGCGCCCGCCGCCCGCAGCGCATCCGGGATCACATCCCGCGCCACCTCAGCCCGCGCCAGCAGAATCTTCCGCCCGGCAGCCCTACCCGTTAGCCCCTGGACCAAACTTTCGGCCACGTATGATTCTGGAACAAAAGTAACTTGAAATCCGGCTTTCCGCGCCGCAATCGCCGTCGCTTCCCCCACCGCAGCAGCCTTCAGCGAGGAGGGCTGCGCCAGCGCAATCCCCAACTCCGCCGCACGCTCGGCAAGCGCCCGAACCGTGTTGGCGCTGGTCAAAATCAGCCAATCGTAGTCATCAAGTTGCCGGAGAGCCGCCTCCAGCGGCCCAAAGCTCTGAGGAGGCCGAATCTCCAGCACCGGGACCTCGACCGGCTCAGCCCCCAGCGCGCGAAGCCCTTCGCTTAGCTTTCCGGCCTGGTGCGCCGAGCGGGTCACCAGAACCCGCCGCCCCGCCAAGGGCAGCAAATTCATCGCGATACCCTGCCCGCTGCCTCAAGCAGCGGCCCCGCTCCCGCCTCGATCAGCATCTGCGCCGCCAGCCGTCCCAGCGCCTCCGCATCGGAATCGCCCCGAGGCGCACGATGAAAGATGCGTACCGCCGACCCCGTCTCAGGCGCAGCCACAACGGCAAATATCTCGTCCCACAAACCTTCCCCGTCGTCAACCGCTTCTTCCACCCCCGCTCGGCAGTGAATCCCGATCGGCACCTGGCACCCTCCGCCCAAAGCCGCCAGGGCAGCCCGCTCAGCCGTCACCGCAAACCGCGTCGCCGCATCGTCCAGGAACGCAACCGCCGCAATCGTAGCCGCATCGTCCTTCCGCGTCTCGATCCCCAGCGATCCCTGCCCCGCCGCCGAGCAAAAATCCTTCGGCTCCAGCCGCTCCCGCACCCACTCCGTCTTCTCGAGGCGATCGAGCCCCGCCGCGGCCAGCAGAATCGCATCCACCTGCCCCTCGGCCAGCTTGCGCAGCCGCGTGTCCACATTCCCGCGAAATTCCACCGCCTCAATATCCGGCCGGAGCGCCTTCAACTGCGCCCGCCGCCGCTGGCTGCTGGTGCCCACCCGCGCGCCTCGCGGCAAATCCGCCAGCCTCGCATATTTCACCGACACAAACACGTCCCTCGGATCGACCCTCTTGGGCGTTGCGGCCAGCGCAAAAGGTTCCGGCAGCTCGGTGGGCAAATCCTTCAAAGAGTGCACCGCCAGGTCGACTCTTCCCTCGGCCAGCGCCTCCTCAATTTCCTTCGTAAACATCCCCTTCGACCCCACCTGCGCAAATGTGACCTCCTGCAGCCGGTCGCCGGTCGTTTTGATGATCTCGATCGCGACATTGTGCCCCTCGGCGCGGAGCAGCCCCGCAATGTGGTGAGCCTGCCAAAGAGCCAGTTGCGAACCACGGCTTCCAATGCGCAGCTTCATGGGCGGGTCTCCGCACTGGCTTCGCTCACGGTCGCGCCCTCGGCGTTCTCACCGTTTTTCGGTCCGGCGCCGCTCGCCAAAACCGCCCGCTCCGCCTCCCGATCCGCGCCAGCAGACACCTGCCACGCCTCGCACAGCGCGTCCAGCCGCACCTGGTTGCCCTCCCGCGCCGCCTGCTTCAGCGCCTGCATCGGCGGATGAAGAAATTTGTTCACCAGCCCACGGCTCAGCGCCTCCACGGCGGCCACTTGCTCCGCGCTCAGCGTCCCCAGCCGCGCCTGCACCCGCTTCAGCTCCGCCAGACGAATCTCTTCCGCCTGCCGCTGCAGCGCCACAATCGCCGGAGCCACATTCACCGTCCGCTGCCGCTCGTGGAACCGCTCCACCTCGCCGGCGATCAGCGTCTCGGCGTCGCTGGCCTCGCGGCTCCGTTCCGCCAAATGCGCCGCGGCCACCGCCTGCAGGTCGTCGATGTCGTAAACAAAGATGCCCTCCAGCTTCCCCATCGCCGGGTCCACGTCCCGAGGCACGGCAATATCGATGAAGAACATGGGCCGGTTGCGGCGGCGATGCAGAAATGCCTGCCCATGCTCGCGCCGGAAGATCGGATGCGGCGCCCCCGTCGAACTGATCACGATGTCCGCCTCGCTGGCTGCCTCGTAGAGCTGCTCAAACGGAATCACGCGCCCCTGAAACTCCTCGGCCATCCGCCGCGCCCGATCCTGGGTCCGGTTGCTTACCAGGATCGCCCCAGCTCCCTGCTGCACCAGGTGCCGCGCTGCCAGCTCACTCATCTTGCCCGCGCCCACCAGGAAAACAGTCCGCCCCTGTAGCGATCCAAATATTTGTTTCGCCAGATCCACGGCCACCGAGGCGATCGACACCGAGCTTGACCCAATCTCCGTCTCCGACCGCACCTTCTTGGCG
Source organism: Acidobacteriaceae bacterium (assembly GCA_003139795.1). Taxonomy (GTDB): domain Bacteria; phylum Acidobacteriota; class Terriglobia; order Terriglobales; family Acidobacteriaceae; genus Telmatobacter. Next base: position 5,799 of record PLGM01000246.1, read on the forward strand.
GCGGCAAAGGCGCTCTGCAGCAGATGTTCCAGTTGCCCCGCCACAGTGCCAGACGCCCGCGCCACGGCAAAGGCCTCTTTCACCTGCCCCAGAATCTGCGGTTCGCCGACTACCATCGAGTCGAGGCTCGCGGCTACGCGGAAGACGTGTTGTACCGCGTCACGGTCCCTTTTTTTGTAGATATGGGACTCTAGAAGAGCACGTTCCAGTCCAAAGTGCCGGGGCAAAAAGTCGACCAGATCGGTCCCAGGTCCCTCGACGGCCGCCAGCAGCTCCACGCGGTTGCAGGTGGAGACAATCATGCACTCCAAAACGCCCGGCATCGCGGCCAGCGCCCGCGTCGTCTCCGGCAACTCCTCGCGGCTGATGGCGATCCGCTCCCGCAGCTCGATCGGCGCGGTCTTGTAGTTCACTCCAATGAGGGTCAGAGTCATGGGGCACCGTACCTGTGTACGTGGCTGAACAGGTTGGCGGTCCACACCACCACCATCACCGCAAACACCGCGCCGGAAAGATACGCCGCCCGGCGTCCCCGCAGCCCGGCCGTCCGCCTGACCAGCAGCAGCAGCACATAGATCACCCAGCTCGCAAAGGCCGCAATGATCTTAGGATCAAGAAAATACGCCGCCCCCAGGGGCGTCTCCTGGGCCAGGACCGACCCGATCACCAGGCCCACCGTCATGCAGGGAAAGCCGAATTCCAGCGTGGCCTCGGCAATCCGCTCCAGCGTGTCCAATGGCGGCAGCCAGTCAAACGGCGCCCACCAGGAGTGCTCGCCCAGCTTGGGCTTGCTCTTGATGCGCCGCTCCTGAACCAGGTAAAGCACGCTGGCCAGCAGGCTGAACCCCAGCGCCACATAGGCCAGCAACAGCGCCGCAATGTGGGCTACCAGCCAGCTCAGACGCACTCCCTGGGAGGGAAACGTATAGCGATCCGGCCCCAGCGCGGGCACGAACACCAGGAAGAATGTCACCGGCAAGGCAAACAAACCAAGCGAGATAGCGTCGTAGAGCCACCACACCAGGAAGAACACCGACGCCACCGCCAGCCCCAGCAGCGACTGCACCTCGCGGACCCCGACCGGCACCCAGCTATGCGCCTGCACCAGCATCTCCACCGCCGAAACAAAGTGGAAGAACAGCGCCATTCCGCCCAGGTGGACGCACCACCTCCGCCACCGCGCCGCTCCATACAGCACGGCCGGAAAAACGGCGACACTTGCCGCCGCATACAGAACAGCCGCAACTCGAAGCCAGAGCAGGTACATATCGATCTTCACCATAAAGGCGTAACTGCTTAGTATACTGTGATGCAAATCACCAAATGGGATGACCGGAGGCTATTAGCCAAGCGAAAAAGATGACCACCTGCAGGTCTCAAAAAGGGGTGAACCTCATCAAAAATAAGGAATATAGGCTTCAGGGCAGACGGAAAAATGAGATAAGTAGGCCTGTGCGCCGCCGAATGGTATGAAAACTATTCGAATTTCGCCCATTTCAGGCTGTTTTTCGTGCATTTTGCGGCGATCATTAGGCTGATTTGAAGCCGGGCTTCCGCGCTATCCGCGCTCCGCGCCGGCGGAGACCGAGCGAGGCCGGGCCGGCTGTTCCTCCCGGCGGGCGCAGGTCTTGTTGCAGCTAGGTCTCTCTGACCGCATGATCTTGTGCGTTGCGACGGAGTACCGTTGTATCCCACCCCAGGCGCAAAAAGTCGCCGCGGCGACACGCGCTGCCCCGACCCTGAGGATACCCCGGCACCCAGGTGGGGCACCCAATTCTGGTGCAACATCATTTGGTCAGAGACCTAGAGCGCGCCTTTCAGCACCTCAAGCCCGGCTCTTGAGACCTCAACATCGTCCTCCGACTTGCCGCCGCTGAAGGCCACAATCACGTAGCCGGTCCTGGTCCGGGCAATCACGCCGCCCTGCCAGCCGAATTCGCCGGTCATCGGCGGCCGGGTCGCGGTCCCGCTGTCTTTGAGCGTATCGGCCATCTCCGCCGCCTTGGCGTAAGCGATCGCCAGCAGGTTGTTGCCCTTCTCGGTGGCCGTAGGAGCATCCTTCATCCGCCCCACGACCGCCATCTTTGAGGCCCACTCCTGAATGCTGTCGCCCTGGGCATAATTGACGACCGCTACTCCGGTCACCTTCAGCTCGGCGGCGCGCTTCTTCATGGCCTCGAGCGCAGCCGTGGCCAGGGCATCAAACTTCTTCGTGCTGACAGGTTTGGGGGCATTTGCCGCGCGAGCGTATCCCTCTCCAGCGGCGAGGCTCACCGCGAGAAGCATCGCTGATACAAGCAGGTGTTTCTTCATTATGTTTCTCTCCGTAGACGAAGCTCCGGGCGCATTGCGCCCGGCTCGCCAAGAGAGAATTCTACTCTGCGCGCTTGCGGTCCATCCCCCCGGTTCGCTCCGCAGGCGTACCGAGGGCATATTCCTCACCCTGATCAAAAGGGGTGAGCTGGCTATGAGCTTTCAGACCGCCTTCTCCGAATTACTGCTGCGGCGGAGCAGTGGTTGTGGTCGTCGTTTGAACCTGCGGCTGGTCAGCGGCCGGGGTCGCGGTTGTCGTCGTCTTTTCCTTGTCCTTCACCGACTTCACTTTATGATGCTTGTTGTACTTCGTTTTGACATCGGAGCTCTGGGTGGTTTGGGTTTGCGGGTCGGTGGTGGGAGCCTGAGTCGTCGTGGTGGTGGATTGCGTCGTGCTCTGCTGCCCAAAAGCCGGCAGCGTCATGGCAAGCACAACGGCGGATCCGAGGACAGCAGCATATAGCTTCATGGATTTCATTCAATTCTCCTTAATTTGCCCGGAATAGGTTGCCTGGGGTGCGCAAGGAAGCCGGCCGTGGCTCGCGGCTTCATTGGTGCTATATCCAGGGTCGCCTATCTCAGGGCGCAATGCTGAGCAGAATGGCTCGCGCCGGGAGCCAGCGCAACCAGCGGGCGCTTGCGGACGGTTGGAGATTGGCGGCGGTCGGGCGCTTGCGGCTCAGGCACCGGATGCGGAAGGTTGCAGGCGCAGAGCGGACGAAGAGTGCTGGAGGAGCAGGACAGAGGCATCAGTGGGCCACCCGCGGGGCGAATTATGTCTTTCCCGGCCAGAGAAGATTGGTGAAAAGTTTGCTATCGCTGTACATCGATGGCCAGCGCGCTGCAGAGGACTTTGCCCAGGGCGCCCAATGGTTTCAAAAGGCCGCCGATCAGGGAAGCCCGGATGCGCAGTTCGGCCTGGGTTTGCTGTATGCCGCGGGCCAGGGCATTGGACAGAGTTACCCGGACGCCTATTATTGGCTCTACCTTGCCGCCACTCCGGCGGCCCCGGTTCAAGCTAAGGCGGCAACGGCACGCGATGACGCTGCCTCGCACCTTACTCCCGACCAGTTGCAGAGCGCGAAGCAGCGCGCGGACCAATGGCTGAGCGATCATCCCCCGAAAACGTAGCCGCGTTTCCGCGATTCGAAATCCCCTCCGCAAGCGAATGATTCAGCCCAGGCCGCATCCACGTTGCGTCCCCTCGCGATTCCAGCATCAGCGTACCCTTCCCACCACGTTAAGCTGTAAGAAAGCGTGATCCGAGAAGACTTCCAACCCGTGGCTCCACAGCCTCCCCCATCGGACGAACCTGCCGCCGGGCAGCAGGCGGTCGAACCCCGGGCGAGGGCTGACGCCGACCTCACGCCTTTCATGCGCCAGTGGACGGCGGCCAAGCGAGAGAATCCCGACGCCCTGCTCTTCTTCCGCATGGGCGACTTCTACGAGCTGTTCTACGACGACGCGGTGACCGTGAGCCGCGAGTTGCAGTTGACCCTGACGGCGCGCGACCGCGAGCGCAGCCAGCCCATGTGCGGGGTTCCTTATCACGCGGTGGAGACCTACCTGACGCGCCTGCTGCGCAAGGGCTACCGCATCGCCATCTGCGACCAGATGGAGGACCCCAAGCTGACCAAGAAGATCGTCCGGCGCGAGGTGACCCGCGTGCTGACGCCCGGCACCGCGCTCGACAACGCACTGGGGCAGGAGCAAAACAACTTTCTGGCCGCGCTGTTTGAAACCGGCCCGGCAAAAGAACGCGTTTGCGCGGTGGCGCTGCTGGATGTTTCAACGGGGGAGTTCCGGACGGCGGAGTTTACGGGAGCGGCGGCACGGCAGCAGGCCGTGGATGAGATTGTGAAGGCCGGCTCGAGCGAGGTCTTGCTGCCCACGAGCGCCGAGTTGCCCGCGTTGCTCGAACGCATTCCCGCCCCCACCCGCGTCGAAGACTGGGTATGGACACGCGACTTCGCCGTGCCGCTGGTCGAGCGCCAGCTCAGCGTCCGCACTCTCGAAGGCTTCGGCCTGGACAAGCATCCGGCAGCCGCCATTGCCGCCGGAGCGGTGCTCCACTATGTCCGCACCACGCAGAAGATCGAAGCCCTGCACATCGACAGCCTCAAATTCGAGGAGCACTCGACCGCCCTCGAACTCGACCAGGTCACGGTCCGCAACCTCGAACTCATCGAGCCGCTCTTTGTAGGCCAGGACAGCCGCGCCACGCTCTTCCACACCCTGGACGCGTGCCAGACACCCATGGGCAAGCGTCTGCTGCGCGCCACCATCCTGCGCCCGCTGGTCGACGCGCAGGCGCTCGAAGCCCGCTATGAAGCTGTAGCCGAGGCCCACAGCGACCTGCTCAAGCGCGAAGAAGTTCGCCGCGCCTGCAACGGCATCCTCGACCTGGAGCGTCTGCTCGCCCGCCTCTCGCTCGACTCCGCCGGGCCGCGCGACGTGCGCGCCCTAGCCGCAAGCCTCAGCAAACTGCCGGCCCTGAAGATTGCTATCGACGCGATGCAGGCTCCGCTGTGGCGCGCGCTTGCCGAGCGCCTCGACACGCTCAACGACGCCACCGCGCTGATTCAAACCACGCTGCTCCCCGAGCCTCCGCTGACGCTTGCCGATGGCGGCGTGATCGCAGCCGGCGTGGACCGCGAGCTGGACGAACTCCGCGCTATCTCCTCGACCGGCCGCCAATCCATCGCGGCAATTGAGGAACGCGAGCGCCAGCGTACCGGCATCGGCTCGCTCAAAGTGCGGTACAACACCGTCTTCGGGTATTACATCGAGATCACCAAGGCTAACATGGCGCTGGCGCCTGCCGACTATGAACGCAAGCAGACGCTGGTCAACGCGGAGCGCTTCACCACCCCCGAACTGAAGGAGTACGAACGCAAGATTCTCACCGCGCACGACCGCTCGATCGAAATCGAGAGGCGCATCTTCATCGAGCTGCGCAAGACGGTCCTTGAAGCCGCCAGCCGCATCCGCCGCAGCTCAGCCGCGGTGGCCGAAGCCGACCTGCTGGCCAACTTCGCCCATCTCGCCTCGCTACGGCGCTACGCGCGCCCCACCATCGTCGAGGAGCCGGTGATCGAAGCCGTTGCCGGACGCCATCCGGTCATCGAGCAGTGGATGGAGGAGACGCGCGAGGGTCGTTTCATTGCGAACGACGTCTATCTGAACGCGGCTGCCGACGGGCCGAGCTTATTGCTGATAACCGGGCCTAACATGGGCGGCAAGAGCACTTATCTACGCCAGGCGGCGATGTTAGTGCTGCTGGCGCAGATGGGCAGCTTTGTTCCTGCCGAGAGCCTGCGCTTCGGCCTCGTGGACCGCATCTACACGCGCATCGGCGCCAGCGACAACGTAGCCCGTGGCCGCTCCACCTTCATGGTCGAGATGACGGAGACGGCCACCATCCTGAATACAGCCACCAGGCGTTCGCTTATCCTGCTGGATGAGATGGGACGCGGCACGGCCACGTTTGACGGCCTATCGCTGGCCTGGGCCACGGTCGAGTATCTCCACGCCGAGACCGGCGCGCGCACGCTGTTTGCCACGCACTACCACGAGCTGACCATGCTGGCCGAGAAGCTGCCGCGCGTGCGCAATCTGCGCGTGGGCGTGAAAGAGGCCGCGGGCGGCATCGTGTTCCTGCATAACATCGAGCCAGGCGCGGCCAGCAAGAGTTATGGCATTGAAGTAGCTCGACTGGCGGGGTTGCCGGCGGCAGTTATCGATCGGGCCAAGCGCGTGCTGCGCCAGCATGAGAAGCAGGAGCGGTCCGCCGCGGCGAACGTTGAGACAGAGACGGCCGAGCCGATGCAATTGACCATCTTCACACCGCTTTCACAGCGTATAGTAGACCGCATTGAGGCAACGGACGTGAACTCGCTGACGCCGCTGCAGGCGCTCAATCTGCTGGAAGAACTACAGCAGGAGCTGAAGGAGAAGGGATGACGGCGAGCTTGCGTCAGGCAGCGGGAAGTCTGTTGGTGGTGGGCATTGGGGGCAAGGAACTGACGAATCTGGAACGCGCGTGGCTTAAGCTGGTGAGGCCGGCGGGGATCATTCTGTTCCAGCAGAACATCGAAAATCCAACGCAAACGCGGGCGCTGCTGGGCGAAGCTACAGGACTGTGCGCAGCGCCCAGTTTTCGCTGCGTGGACGTGGAAGGCGGGGCCGTGAACCGGCTGCGCGACGCGCTGGGGCCCATCTCCTCCGCGCAGGCTGTGACGCTGGCGGCCAAGCGGACGGGGAAAAAGGGCCTGATTCGCGAGCAGGGGGAGCTGGTGGCGCAGGGCGTCAGGGCCTTCGGGTTCAACACGACGCTGGCGCCGGTGGTGGACCTGGCGCTGCCGGATTCGGCCGAGGTGCTGGGCGGGCGGGCGGCGGCGCCGACCGCGGGGGGCGTGGTGGACTATGCGCGCAACTTTCTGGAGGGGCTGGCGAAGCACGACGTGGTGGGCTGCGGCAAACATTTTCCCGGGCTCGGCGGCGGCACGCTCGATTCGCACCTGGAAACTCCGGCGATCCGGCGCAGCGGCCGCGAACTATGGCGCAAAGACCTGGCCCCCTATCGCGAATTGCGCAGCGAACTGCCCATGATCATGGTGAACCATGCGACCTATCCCGATACGCGAGGCAAGGATCGTCCCGCGAGCGCGTCGCCTTATTGGATTACGACCGTGCTGCGCAAGCGGATCGGTTATTGGGGCATCATCTTCTCCGACGATATGGAGATGGGCGGCATTCTCAAGCTCATGCCCATGGAAGAGGCCGCGGTTGCGGCAATCCGCGCGGGGATGGACCTGCTGGAAATCTGCCACAGCCCGGAGTTCATCCTGCGCGCCTACGAGGCGCTGATTGCCGAGGGCGAGCGCTCCGCCAGCTTCCGCAACCTGCTGCTGGCGCGGGCAGGACAGATTGCACGGCGGCGCGCCACGCTGTTTGCGAGCGGGGTTCCTCCGGCGCTCTCCGCGCGGCGGTTCGCGGCGCTGCGCGCGCGCATGTTGCGCTTCCACAAGATGATTGAAAACGCCCAGCCCGCGGCGCAGGCGCAGCCCGCATGAGCGCCAAAACCATGACCGTGGCCGGCATCATGAGCGGCACCTCGGCCGACGGAATCGACGTGGCCATCGTGCGCATCGTTCCCGGCAGGGTGCGGACCGGGCTGGCACGGACTGGGCTCACGCTCCTGGCGCATGAGGGCTTCGCGTTTCCGCTTGCATTGCGCCGCGCGGTGCTGGCGGCGATGAATGCGTCCTCCACTTCAACGGCGGAACTGGCGCGCCTCAACTGGCGACTGGGCATCGCCTACGCCGAGGCCGTACGCGCCACGCTCAAGCGGCATCCGGTCCAACTGGACCTGATCGGCTGCCACGGCCAGACGCTCTATCATCAGGCGCGCGCGACAACCTATGCGGGCCGCAGCTTAGCCTGCACCTGGCAGGCCGGCGAAGCCCAGGTGATTGCCGCCAGGCTCGGCATTCCGGTGGTTTCGAACTTCCGTCCCGCGGATATGCTGGCCGGCGGGCAGGGCGCGCCGCTGGTTCCGCTGCTCGATTACGTGCTGTTTGCGAATCCGAAGCGCGGCCGAGTGCTGCAGAACATCGGAGGCATCGCCAACCTGACCGCGATTCCCGCGGCATCCGGCCCTGAAGCAGTGATCGCCTTCGACACAGGCCCCGGCAACATGGTCGTCGATGCACTGGCTCGCGAACTCTTCGGCAAGCCGTTCGACCGCAACGGAGCCTTCGCCGCGGAGGGCGCCGTGCTTGCACCGGTGCTGACGGCCGCGTTGCGCAATCCCTACTTTCAACTCCCGCCGCCGCGCACCGCCGGGCGCGAGCAGTTTGGCCGCGAGTATGCCGCAAAGTTTCTCGCCGCCTGCCGTCGCCGCAGCAACAAGCCCGAAGACGCATTGGCCACGGCAACCGCGCTAACCGCCGAAACCATCGCCGGAAGCTACCAACGGTTCGTGCTCGCGAAGATGAGACGCGGCAAGGCAAGCCAGAGAGGCGTGGACTACATCGTCTCCGGCGGCGGCGCGCGCAACCACACCCTGATGGCCATGCTGGCGCAACGGCTTGAACCGCTGGGCTGCGATCTGGCCGCGAGCGAAGCCTTCGGCCTTCCCGCCGAGGCGAAGGAGGCCGCGGCCTTTGCGCTGCTGGCCTGGCAAACTTGGCATCGCCGTCCCGGCAACGTTCCCGCGGCTACGGGTGCAACACGGCCCGCGATACTGGGCCAGGTGACGTATGCGTAGGCTGCTGGCGCTGGCAGCCTTGCTTGCCCTTGCCGGCTGCCACTCAGCGCCAAGAGACCCCCGCACAGTGGTCTTTCTCATCGAAAGCAGCCCCGCGAACCTCGATCCCCGCATCGGCACCGACGCCCAGTCGCAGCGCATCGGCGCACTCCTCTTCGACGGCCTGGTGGCTCACGATGCGAGTTTTCAATTCACCCCGGCGTTGGCCGAACGCTGGGAGCAGCCCAACCCGATCACGTTCGTTTTTCATCTGCGTGGTGGCGTGCGCTTCCACGACGGCCGACTCCTGACCGCGCGCGATGTGGCCTGGACCATCGACTCCATGCGCACCGGCGCCGTGATCTCGCCCAGGGCCGCGGCCTACGCCTCCGTCGACACCATCGAAGCTCGCGACGACCGCACCGTCGTTTTTCGCCTGAAACGCCCCGACAATTTTCTGCTTACCAATCTCTCCACCGGAGCCATGGGAATTGTTCCCGCGGCCAGCGGGCGCGACTTCTGGCAGCATCCCATCGGCACCGGACCGTTCCGCTTCGTTAGCCAGCAGATCGATCAAGACGTGACCGTCGAGCGCAATCCTCTCAGTTGGTCCGTCGTGCCCAGGCTCGACAGGGTGCGCTTCGCCGTGGTGCCCGACGCCATTACCGAGTCGCTTGAGCTCGAAAAAGGCTCCGGCGACGTGGCCATAAATTCCCTGCCCATGGATTCACTCGCCGTGCTCGCCGCGCGCCCCAACCTGCAAGTGGAAGAGACCGGGGGCACGGAGATTCAATATCTCGGCTTCAACCTGCGCGACACATTGCTCCAGGATGCGCGCGTGCGCCAGGCCATTGCCTGCGCCATCGACCGGGAACTCATCATTCACACGCTCCTGCGCGGCCACGGCCAGCCCGCATTGAGCCTGCTGCCTCCCGGTCATTGGGCGTTCGCCGGCGACGTTCCGCGCTACGATTTCGATCCGGCGCGGGCGGAGCGCCTTCTGGATGAGGCCGGCCACGCGCGTTTGAGCGACGGCACGCGTTTTCACCTGGCCATGAAGACCAGCAATGACGAGGGAACCCGCCTGCTCGCCGCCGTCTTGCAGCAGCAACTGGGGGCGGTGGGCATTGCTCTCGACCTGCGCAGCTACGAGTACGCCACCTTCTACTCCGACGTCACGCGCGGCGCCTTTCAGATGTACTCGCTGCGCTGGATCGGCATCGAGCAGCCGGATATCTTCAGCTACGCCTTCTCGACCGCGCGCTTCTCTCCCCAAGGCGCCAATCGCAGCCACTATTCGAACCCCCGCCTCGATTCCCTGCTCGACGACGCTGCCCAAAGCGAAGATACGGCACGCCGCCGCGCCGACTACGCCGAGGTCCAACAGATTCTCGCCCGCGATCTGCCGGCCATCAACCTCTGGTATCGGGATACGGTGGTGGTGCACAACCGGCGCCTCACCCACGTGATTCCTTCGCCGTCGGGAAGTTACACCTTTCTGGAGGCCGCCGAACTGGCGAATTGAGACCTGATCGGGAAGCGCGTGAACCTGTCTTGCACCGCATGCTGCATGCTCCCAGGGTTTGCCCCGGTCTGGAATGCACAGTTTTCGCCTTCCGGTTCTCTTAAGGTTATAGAATTCGCAACCTGGGCGAAATCAACCCCTTGCGATCACTCTGCGAGGCTTCTTTTTCAATCCGGCACACGGTGGAACGACTCTCTCAACCTTTTGGCGCATTGGTTCGTCTACCGGTATAGAAACGACTTTCCCGCCCGGCTGCCGACAAGCTTCGGTCCGTGGAGAAATGGCTTATGAACAGCAAGTTGAAGATTCCGGTTCCTCGCACCATGGTGTGCGTGGCGCTGTCGATCGCACTCCTGGTTGCGGCAGGGCTGGCCGCAGCCATGGCCGGAGCGCAGACGGCCGCCAATTTCGGGGGAACGATCACCGCCATCAACGGCAACACACTAACGATGAAGACCGATGCGGGCGACGTTCGCCAGGTTGACGTTCCTTCAACAGCGGCAATCCTGCGCATCGCTCCCGGAGAAAAGAATTTGAGCGCCGCGGTGACGATTGCGTTCAGCGATCTGGAAACCGGGGACCGTGTGCTGGTGAAGGTCGATCCAGGCTTGTCCGGCCCCACGGCACAGGCGCTTCGGATTGTCGCCATCAAGCAGGCCGACGTGGCCCTGAAGCAGCAGAAGGACCGCGAAGACTGGCAGCAGCGCGGCGTGGGCGGACTGGTGAAGAGCGTTGACAGCGCAAACGGCGTCATTGTGTTGGCCAGCGGCTCGGGAGCCACGGCCAAGACCATCACCGTGCACACCACCAAGACCACCATGCTCAAACGCTACGCACCCGCCTCCGTACGCTTCGATGCAGCTCTGCCTGCGCCCATCGACGCGATTCACCTCGGCGACCAGTTGCGGGCGCGCGGCCAAAAGAATTCCGACGGCTCCCAGATCGACGCCGAAGAGGTGATCGCAGGCACCTTCCGCAATATCTCCGGAGCCATCAGCTCGATTGACGCCGCCGGGTCCGCCTTCGTAGTCAAGGATCTGGCCACCAAGAAACCGGTCACCATCCACATCACTCCGGACGCGCAGATGCGCCGGCTTCCGGACCGCATGGCGCAGATGCTCGCGGTGCGGCTGAAAGGAAGCTCCGCTGGATCGGGCGGGAACGTACAGTCAGCAAGCAATTACTCGGCGCAGACCCAGCGCGGCGGCCAGGGGGGCCCGGGCGCAACCCGCCTGGGTGGCCAGAGCGATGGCAACGGCCAGAGCGGCCAACCGAGCAGTGCGGGCGGTAGCCAGGGCGGTGGAGGCGGGCAATGGTCTGGTCAGGGTGGCGGCGATCCCAATCAGATGCTCAGCAGCTTGCCCCCTATTCCACTCTCCGACCTGAAGAAAGGCGACGCGGTGATGCTGGTTTCAACTGACGGCACAACCGACGTTACCGCGATCACCCTGCTGGCGGGCGTTGAGCCGCTGCTCCAGGCTCCTGCGGCCAGCCAGAGCCTGCTGAACAACTGGAGCATGAGCTCCGGCGCGGGCGGCGCGGCCGATGCGGCAGCCCAGTAGACGCACTCACCCATTCATAGGAAACAAGCGAGGAACTCGTGTATTCAAGATTGCATAGCTTTCATCGATCTATCTTTGCCCTGGCGCTCGGTTTCTCCGGTATGCTCATGGCACAGGGGCAAACGCCCGCGCCGCCAGTGCAAACTCCTGTGCAACGGGTGCAAACTCCTGCGCCCGTCGCGGCTGCGGCCCCGGCGACAACGGCCACATTGCGCGGCCACATCGCCGACCCCACGGGGGCGCTGATCCCCGGCGCAAAGATCACCGTCACCACCCCGGCTGGAACCGTTGTCACTACCGTGACCGCGGACTCCTCCGGCGCCTATCTGGTTACCGGACTGGGGCCCGGCAGCTACATTGTGCAGGCCAGCTTTCCGGGCTTCGCTCCCTTTGCTTCGCCTGCCATTCAACTTGCGGCCGGCCAGGCCAAGCGCGCGGACATTTCCATGGCCATCGAAGTGGCCGAGCAAAGCGTGATCGTGACCGACGAGTCCCCTGCTGTCAACATCGACGCTGCCGGCAACGCCAGCGCCATTGTTCTGAAGGGCAAGGACCTGGAAGCACTCTCCGACGATCCGGACGAACTGTCGAACGAACTGACGGCCCTGGCCGGACCCTCCGCCGGACCCAACGGCGGACAGATCTACATCGACGGGTTCACCGGCGGCCAACTGCCGCCCAAATCGGCCATCCGCGAAATCCGCATCAATCAGAACCCATTCTCCGCCGAGTTCGACTCCCTGGGCTATGGGCGCATCGAAATCCTCACCAAGCCCGGCACCGACAAGCTGCACGGACGCTTCTTCGGCCAGGGCAACGACGACGCCTTCAACACCGGCAACCCGTTCACCAAAGTGATTCCCGCTTACCACAGCTACCAAGTCAATGGCACCCTGAACGGATCGCTTTCCAAAAAGGCATCCTTCTTCGTCAGCGTGGAACAGCGCAACAATCAGAACGCCAGCATCTACAGCGCCGATACGGCCATTCTGGATTCGTCCACGGGCCTTTACAGCGCGGGCATTGTCGCCGGCGGACTCTTCAGCCCGCAAACACGCACCAACGTCTCCCCGCGCATCGACCTGCAACTGGGCCAGAAGAACACCCTGACGTTGCGCTACCAGTTTTATCGCAGCAGCCAGAGCGGCCAGATCGGCTCCACTTCCTTGCCCACACAGTCCAGCACGTCCACCTCGACGGAAAACACCATCCAGGTCAGCGACTCGCTGATCGTCAACGAGCACATCGTCAACGAGACCCGCTTCCAGTATCTCCGCGACATTGCAACCTCAACTCCGGTCAGCGCCGCGCCCACGGTCTCGGTTCCCGGATCGTTTTCCGGCGGCGGCAACTCCGGCCAAATTTCCAACGATCACCAGGATCACCTGGAGTTGCAAAACCTGACCACCATGTCCGTCGGCGCGCACGCCATCAAGTTTGGCACCCGCCTGCGCGACAACCGCGACGCCAACTCCACCAACGGGGGTTTCAACGGCAGCTTCGAATTCCCCTCGCTGGGCGCCTACGTGGCCACGCTCAACGGCCTTGCCCAGGGTGAAACCTTCGCGCAGATCGCCGCGGGATGTTCCCTGCAGGGAGGCTGCATTCCCAACAAGCTGACCTACACCACAGGTCCCCTAGGCGCCCAGGCCAACGTCTTTGACGCAGCGGTCTTTGTCCAGGACGACTGGAAGGCCAACCAGTTCCTGACGCTCTCCGGGGGCCTGCGCTTTGAGTCGCAAAATCACGTCGCCGACCACGACGACTGGGGTCCGCGCGCCTCTTTTGCCTATGCTCTCGACGGCCACAAGAACAAAAAGCAGGCCAAGACCGTGTTGCGCGGTGGATATGGATTCTTCTATAACCGATTCTCGCTCGGCAACGAGCTGTCGGCCACGCGCTTCAGCGGCGGCGCCAGCACCCAGCAACAGGCTGCCATCAACGATCCAACGTGCTTCAACGCCACCAGTTTGAGCGACCTCGATCTGTCCACATGCGGCCCGGCTGCTTCGAACACCAGCACCATTGTTCAGGTCGCGCCCAGCTACCACTCTCCCACCACCGAGCAGTTTGGAACCAGCCTGGAGCGCCAGGTGACCAAGACAACCACGCTCACAGCCACCTACCTGCACTCCTACGGCGTTCACCAGACGGCCACGCGCGACTCGAATGCCTATCTGCCCGGAACCTTCCTGTATGGCAGTTCCACCTTGACCGGCACGCGGCCCAATCCCTCCCTTGGCATTGTGAACGAATTCTACCCCGAGGCCGTTTTCAAGCAGAATCAGCTCATTGTGAACCTCAATGCGCGCTTCACGCCCAACTTCAGCATCATGGGCTTCTATAACTTCACCGTGGCCAACTCCGACACCGGAACCGCGGCGAATTCCTACGACCTGATGCAGGGTTACGGGCGCGCTCCCTTTGCCGCCCGCAACATGCTCTTCCTGATGGGCAACTACACAGCTAAGTGGGGCATCACCTTCAATCCCTTCCTGATTGCCCAGGCGGGCAGGCCCTTCAACATCACCACCGGCTACGACCTCACCGGCGACAACTTCTTCAACGACCGTCCGTCGTACGCAACCGCGGCGTCCGATTCAGCCAACGTGGTCACCACCAGCTACGGAGTCTTCGACACCGTGCCGCAGCCCGGAGAAACCATCATTCCCTCGAACATGGGCAACGGTCCGGCCGCGGTCGCCGTGAATTTGCGCATTGGCCGCTCCTGGGGCATCGGTCCCAAGCTGGCGGCTGCCGGCGGCGACAGCGGCGGGCCGCCTCCGGGCGGCGGTCCCGGAGGAGGAGGCGGGCGTGGCGGCGGCCCCGGAGGCGGCGGATTTGGCCCCGGAGGATTTGGTGGCGGGGGCCGTGGCGGGCCAGGCGGACCGGGTGGCGCCAGCACCGGCCACAAATACTCCCTCAACTTCAACGTGCAGGCGCTGAATCTGTTCAACGACATCGACTACGGGACCCCAATCGGCACCGTGATTCCCGGCTCAACCCGATTCGGACAGTCCACCAGCCTGGCCGGCGGAATCTTCTCCTCCGGCGCGGCGGCGCGGCGCATCTTCTTCCAGGCTTCCTTCCAGTTCTGATCGACGAAGACCTGACGAACAGAGGGCCGGAGCGCAATGCTCCGGCCCTTTTGCTGCGTTGAGTATTTACTTGCCCGCCGTCACCGCCGCAGGCTGATCGTCGCTTGCAAACGCATCCGTCAGCGAGATGACCTTCAACTGCGCCCTCAAATCACTGAGAGAAGCCGCGCTCGTGGCCGCGATCTCCACCGTCTCTCCCGGCAACAGGTTGAAGTAATTGTCGGAGACCTTGACGTCGAGGTTGCCGAACGCGAGATACACGCTGCGCGCCAGCACCGGTGAGGTCACGCGGATCTTGTAGCTTCCCTTTTCACCCGTAGTCTCTACTTTGAGTACAGCCGGCTTCAAGTGAATCTCCTTCACCGGCGCCAGGTAAGCCAGGTTGCGCGAGATTTCCGCTCCGCCCGTAGTCAGCTCGGCAACCGCAAACACGTGCGCCGTGTCGGCCGCGCCCGCATCGGTCAGTTTCTTCAGCGGCCAGTCCAGATAGACCTTGCTTGTAAGCGGCGCCACATCGACCGCGTGCGTCTCCTCCAGCAGCACCTTGCCGTCGAAGTCCATCAGCCGCACCCGAAGCGTCGCCGCCCTGGCCTCCGTCTTGTCGGAGACGATATAAACCTTCACTGAGCCGTCCTCAAGGTGCGGTGAGACCAGGATGGGCGCATAGAACCGCCGCGCATAATACTGCAGCGCCTTCCAGCGGCCGTAGTAGTCGATCGACGACCACGACGCCACCGGCCAGCAGTCGTTCAACTGCCAGAAGATCGATCCCATTGTGTCCGGACGGCTGCGCCGGAAATTCTCCGCGCCAATCTTGATCCCCTCGGCCTGTAGAACTTGACTTACGTAGAGAAAGCTCGCAAAGTCCTTCGGCTCGGAATAATCCCTGAGGAGATAGTCGTGGATGATCGAATTGCCTTCATTGTTCTTCTGGTGAGCCAGCATCACCGGAGTGAGAATGCCGGTGCGATCCTCAGGCTGGGTAAAGCTCTCCACCGTGCGCATCTCGGGGAAGGACTGGAAGCCATACTCGGTCACAAACCGCCAGTGGTGCTTCTCGTACTCGCTGAAGGGCACGCGTCCGTGCCACACAGTCCAATCGTGCGCATCGCCGCTCTGATAGGTCTCGGTCAGGGGTTCGTAGTCCGCGCTGGGAGAACTGGGCCAATAAGGCGTTTCCGCGTCCAGCCGCGCCACCACCCTGGGCAGAATGCCGCTGAACTCGGTCAGGTAATCCTGCCAGATCAGCAGCCTCACTTCCGCCGGCAGCGTTGGCCGCGGACCCCAGTAGAACGCAGCCTCGGTCTCGTTGTTGCCGCACCACACCACGATGCTGGCGTGATTGCGCAACCGCCGCACCTGGTCCTCGGCTTCGGCCTCGATATTCAGCTTGAACGCATAGGTCCCCGGCTGCCAGTCGTTGCCGAACATGAAGTCCTGCCACACCATGATGCCCAGCTCGTCGCAGATGGAATAAAACTCGTCGGTTTCGTAGTAGCCGCCGCCCCAGTGGCGAATCATGTTCATGTTGGCGTCGCGCGCCGACTCCAGAATCCGCCGGTAGTCGGCCGTGGTCACGCGATTGGGAAAGCTGTCGAAGGGAATCACGTCCGCGCCCTTGGCAAACACTGGAATCCCGTTCACCACCAGCTCGAACGACCGGCCCCACTTGTCCAGCTCACGATGCAACACGATGGAACGCAGGCCGGCCTTGGCTTTCCGCTCGGCAATCACTTGGCCGCCGGCGCCTGCTGGCCCACCCGTGCCCACCTGGGCGGCGAACTCATACAAAGGCTGTTCGCCGTAGCCGGCCGGATACCACAGCTTCGGCTGCCGAATCTCCACGGGAAGATCGAGCACATTGCGTCCGGCGTGAAGGCTCACCGTCTCAATCACCTTGACCGGCTTGCCGTCGTCGTTGTACTGCACGCTCACCGTGGCCGGGCCTGCGCTCGCGGCCTCCACTTCGACCTCTGCGTCCACGTGCGCCACTTCCCTGCTCACGTCCCGCTGCCGGATGGCAAAGTCCGCAATGCGCACCTTGTCCCACGCCTCCAGCCGCACCGGCCTCCAGATGCCGCTGGTCACAAACCGCGGCCCCCAGTCCCACCCATACTCATACGCCGCCTTGCGGATATAGGTTTTGTCCTCGGTCTTCGATTGCAGCCGGAGCGCGTCGCTGGCCGCCGCCTCTTGCGCCGCCTTGATGGGCGAAGGAAAAACCACCCGCAGCAGGTTCTTGCCTGTGTGCAGGTGGCCCTTCACCGGAACGCGCCACACGCGGAAGCTATTGTTCGCATTCAGCACCTCGGCGCCGTCCACATACACTTGCGAGGCCGCATCCAGCCCCTCGAAGACCAGGTCCACATTCGAGCGAGCCAGCAGTGCCGCCGTCACGTCGAAGTTCAGCCGGTACTCCCAGCTTTCATTCTCGATCCATTGCAACTTCGACTCGTTGTCGCGGAAGAACGGGTCGGCAATCTTCTTGTTGGCCAGCAGATCCAGGTGAACATCGCCGGGCACGGTGGCCGGCAGCCAGCCGCTCTCCGCCTCCTGCGCAGCCGCCGTAACCTGCCGGAACTCCCACCCGTGATCCAGGGCCAACGCTGCATTCTGCGCGGTCTTTCCCTGCGCGTGCGCCACTCCGCTCCCGAAACCGGCTGCCGCTCCAACCAGGGCGCAGCACACCGCTCCCCAGGCAATTGCCTTTCGCATGGCACTCTCCAAGGCCCTCCGCAAGGCCATTTTCAGCTCTTGCGGCGGCTCTCTCCAAAATTCGCTGATAAGGGTATCAGATTGACACTTTTGAGCGCCGCCGATGCCGGATTGTCCAAGAAAAGCCTGCAAGGAAGTGCATGAGCGCGCCAAACGGATCATTGCCCGCGCTCCAGCAGCGTCCGGTAGAGCGCCTCCCACGAATCGGCCCTTGCATCCATGCTGAACTGCGTTGCGATGCGTTCCCGCGACGCGCGTCCCAGCCTCTGCCGTTCTTCGGCGGTCCTCCGCATCAGCTCCAGCATCGCCCTCGCCAGCGCCTCCGAATCCCTGGCCGGCGCCACCACCCCCGCGTCTCCCACCAGTTCGCGCACGCCGCCCACATCGGTAGCCGCCACCGGCTTCTCCATGGCCATCGCCTCGCCCACAGCCAGCGGCATTCCCTCCCACGCTGAACCCAGCACGAATCCGTCGGAAGCGTCGAGCAGAGCGGCCATATCCCGCCGCAGCCCAAGCCAGCGCACAGCATCATCCAAACCCAGCTCTGCCGCCAAAGCTCGAACCGTCAAGGCCTCCGCGCCGGCAGCCTCGCCTGCGATCCACAACCGCGCATCGGAGCGGGCAGCCCGCACCTCGGCAAAGGCCCGCAGCAGGTTCGAATAGTCCTTGGCCGGCGCGATGCGTCCCGCCGTGAGCCAGATGAATTCTCCCCTCGCGCCCATCCCGGTTCGCATCTGTGCCCGCCGCTCCGCACGGGGAGCAAACTCCGCGGTATCGATCCCGTTCGTCAAGACGACGCATTTGTATCGCGGCACGGCCTTGAGCCGCACAAATCGCTCCGCGGCCGCCTCGCTCACCGCGGTGGTGCGGCGGCTCAAGCCATCGGTCAGCCGGTAGGCCAGCATCCGCCTCCAGCCGCCTTCGTACACATTGTGAACCGTCGAGAGAACCGCCGGCCCCGGGACCAGGACCTTGAGCATCCGGGCCACAAAATTGGCATGAAAGCTGTGGCTATGAACCAGGTCCGGGTGGAATTCTTTCAGAAATCTCCGTCCCCGCGCCAACCCTGCCAGCACGCTAAACGGAGTCCTGCCCATCTCCAGGTGAACGGCGTCGAGCGTCGTCGGCCACTCCTCCTTGAGCCGCGGCCTCAGCACCATCAGCGCGACCGCATGGCCGCGCTCCGCCATCCGCCCCGCCATCGCCAACACCTGCCGTTCCGCTCCGCCCATGCCAAGCGAAGTGAGCACGTACACGATCCGCATATCACCCGGATTCCAAAAAGATTTTTGTGAAACGATGATAACGCGCGCGGCCAGGCTTTGTTCCTCCTGGTGAACAACCAGGAAATCAGGCAACCTCAAGCCAAGAGAATGATGCAGACGAATTCGACCGGTGCCGCATAATTTCATGTATAGTTTGGCCATCCCCAGGGTAACGCCGCATGGACGAGCAACTGCCTGAAATCGATTCGGCCATTGCCGAGTACTACCGCCAGGCGCCCGAAGAACGCCGGCTTGAAGAGGGCGCATTCCTGCTTGAATCCTTGCGCACGCGCGAATTGATCGAGCGCCACGCACCGGCCTCACCGGCTACTGTCGTGGACATCGGCGGTGCAGCAGGAGCCTATGCGCTGTGGCTGGCGGAGGCAGGATACTCCGTTCATCTCCTGGACCCGATTCCGCGTCTGGTCGCCGAGGCCGAGCGGCGCAGCGTTGCCGCTCCCCGCCCGCTTGCCTCGTGTGCAGTGGGCGATGCGCGCAACCTGCCGTTTCCCGATCAGACGGCGGATCTGGTTCTGCTGCTGGGTCCGCTCTACCACTTGACCGCCGCTCAGGATCGTGCCGGCGCGCTGGACGAGGCGGCGCGCGTTCTCAAGCCGGGCGGTTGCCTGTTTGCCGCCGCTGTCAGCCGCTGGGCTTCCGCTCTGGACGGCCTGGCGCGCGACCTGTTTGAGGACCCGCAGTTCGCCGCCATCGTCGCGCGGACCTGCGCGACGGTCAGCACCGCAATCTCTCCGGGCCTCTCGACTACTTCACCACCGCCTACTTCCACCGGCCGGAGGATCTGCGCGCGGAAGTGCTGGACGCGGGGTTTGAGATGGTGGGGTTGTTTGGAATCGAGGGGCCGGGATGGATTCTTCCCGACGTTGCCGAGCGGTTGGCCGATGGCCGCCGTCGAGAGGATTTGCTGCGCGTGGCGCGCTGGCTCGAATCGGAGCCTACGATGCTGGCCGCCAGCGCACACATGCTTGCGGTAGCCCTCAAGCCTGCATAGAGACGTCGCCCTGGAACCGCGCCGCCCCCTGGCCCGGCGCCGATTAACGCCGCGAAACTCTGCCCCGGACGCAACTTTTTTCGATTCAAAAGATTGTTTATACCCAAAACACAGATTGGGCTGTACAATCTCCACGAGGAGACCCATGGCCGGAGATATTCAACTTACGTGCAGCGATTGCGGGCAGGACTTCACCTTCACCGCTGCTGATCAGGCGTTCTTTCAGGAACGCGGTTACTCGACCCCGAAGCGTTGCAAGAATTGCCGTCAGGCAAAGAAGAACGATCAGGGGGGCTCCGGCTACCGTTCGGCTCCGGCACAGGGAACACCTGTGATTTGTTCGGGTTGCGGCCAGCCTACAACAGTGCCTTTTGAACCGCGTGGCGATCGCCCGGTCTTTTGCCGGGACTGCTACCAGGCGCGCAAGGGCAGCGGCGGTGGTGGCGGCGGCAGCTCGCGTGGCCGCGGCCGTTTCTAGTTTTTCGGCGGTCCGATGCCCGCACTGAGCATCGGACCACGATTCCCATCCGGCAAGCTCAAGCAAGCCAGGTAGGCCGCGGCTGACGCGGCCCACTTGGCTACGCGCGTGTAGTGTGCTTCATTGCGGTTAATCCCTGCCTTGTGTGCGCCCCTGACCTCGAGTTCCACAAACCTCAAAAGCGCAGCCACCGCCAAAACGGCTGCCCTTTCGGCTGCCCCGGTCCGCGCACTGCGCCGGGGTTGCACAACCTGGGAATTTCCCCGGATGTCCAATCATGAATGGACATTGCTCTTGCGGCCCGATAAACTGGCCCTTTGTTGAACGATGAACACCTGAGGACTGGCCCCACCATCATGGTTTCCCAATTGTCCTTCAAAGGATTTGCATGGAAGAACCTGTGGCGCAGGCGCCTGAGGACGCTGCTGACGCTGGGCGGGATCGCCATGGCCATCGGCGCATTTGTCGCTCTGGTCGGTTTCTCGCGCTCGTTTGAGCACGAATGGATGCGCATGTATGAAAGCAACGGCACCGCATCCCTTTCTCCGTGGCATCTGCTCGAGGCGCTTGGCATCGCCGTGCTCTCCGGACTGGCCGCCGGCGCCGTCCCCGCCTGGCACGGCGCGCATCTGTCCCCGGTGGAGGCCCTCCACTATGAATAGCCCGCAGCTTGAAGTCCGCAGCCTGTGCAAGAGCTACGACGAAGGACGCATCGAGGCCCTGCGCGGAGTCAGCCTTTCCATCGCCGCCGGGGAATACCTGACCATCAGCGGTCCCAGCGGCAGCGGCAAATCCACCTTGCTGCAACTGCTTGGCGGACTCGACATCCCCACCAGCGGCGAAGTCCTCTTTGAGAACGCGGCCCTGGGAACCGCCGTCGGTCTCGACGACTACAGAGCGCACCAGGTAGGATTCGTCTTTCAGGCTTTTTATCTGCTGCCCACCCTGCGCGCCATTGAAAACGTGCAGGCGCCTATGCTGGCGGTCTCTGAGAACTCGAATACCCGCGCCCAGCGAGCCGAGGCCCTGCTCCTCGAGATGGGCCTCGAACACCGCCTTTACCAGTATCCCAATGAACTGTCTGCCGGAGAACGCCAGCGCGTGGCCATTGCCCGTTCCCTGGCCAATCATCCCTCCATCCTGCTAGCCGACGAGCCCACCGGAAATCTCGACAGCGTTAACTCCGCGCGCATTATCGAGATGCTTATCGGCATTCAGAAGAAACGCGGCATGACGCTCATCGTCGTGACCCACGAGAACGAAATTGCCAACTCCGCGCCCCGGCACATTCGCATCCGGGACGGCCTCATCGACGAAAGGTTCGCATCATGAAGCGCCCTTTCGTTGCCCTGGCCACGGCGCTGCTCTTCGCCATCCCCGCCAACGCAAGCGACGCCCAAGCGGTGCTTACGGCTCCCCGGGAGCGCGTGCAGTCGGCAGACTATCGCGCCTCCGGACACCTCGTCCGGGTAGATCCCGGCGGCTCGCGCACCAGCTACGGAATTTCGATCAAGGCGCACTGGTTTCCCGGCGTGTTGCGCGTTCTGCTGGAGATTACCTCGCCTGCCGACGCGCGCGCCCACGTCCTGCTCGAGATGCGGCCCAGTGGCCAGAATATGATCAGAATTGCTCATCCCGGGGACACGGCACCAGCTACTCTGCCGTTTGAGAAGTGGAGCGAGGGCCCGCTCGGCATGGGATTCAGCTATGAAGATTTTCTCGAACAACAGTATTTCTGGCCCGGCCAGATTGTGTTGCAACAGACAACCTATGGCGCGCGCGAGTGCGATGTCCTGAAGAGCACGCCGGGCGCGGCGGATCGCACCCACTATGCCGAGATTCAGACCTGGCTCGACCACTCCATCGGCTTTCCCGTCTATGTCGAGAAGACGCTGAAAGGCATTGGGACGGTCAAGCAGTTCACCTACTTCGGCCTGCGGCAAACCGGCGGCGTCTGGTCGGCAAGCCAGGTGGAGGCCAAAACCCGCGGCCACGCCGGCTCGACCCTCCTCATCGTCGACCGCGGCAGCGCCAAAGCAAACCTCGGCCTCGGGGATTTCAGCCCTGAGCAATTCACCCGCTTCCCCTGAGCTATCATTAGGATTGCGCATGTACGTACTTTTCTGGATTCTCGCTTCCGTAGCGGCGCTCGTAGTCGCGGGGTTTCTGTATCAATGCATCGGCGGCCATCGCGACCGGCTGCGTTTTGCCTCGCCGGGTCGCTGGATCAAGATTGGACGCCGCTCCAGGCTCTACCTGCTTGAAAAGGGATCGGGCGGCCCCACCGTGCTCTTTGAAGCTGGCATCGCTGCCACCAATCTCAACTGGTTTCACATCCAGGAAACCGTCTCCCGCTTCACCGGCACCGCATCCTATGATCGTGGCGGCCTTGGCTGGAGCAGCCCATCCCGCACCGCACGCACCCCCGGTAACATCGCCGTCGAGCTGCACGAGATGTTGCAGCGCGCTTGCATCAAACCGCCCTACATCCTGGTCGGCCACTCCTTCGGCGGACTGGTCATGCGCCGCTATGCGCTCCTCTTCCCTGAAGATGTGGCAGGCATTGTGCTGCTTGACCCCATGCGTTGCGAAGAATGGCCGCCACTGAACCCCAGCAAGCAATCCGAAATCGATCGCGGCAGGAGACTGTCCGGTTTCGCGATCCCCATTGCGCGATTCGGCCTGGCCCGCCTGGCCGTCACCTCGCTGCTCTGTCGCTCGGGCAAGATCTCAGGGCAACTGGCCGGCGCCGCTGGCAATGGCGGGCGCCATGTCCTGGACCGCGTCAAAGACGAAGTCGGAAAAATGCCCAGGGAAGTCTGGCCCATCGTCGCCGCTCACTGGTCCCGTCCCGGCTATTACGTCGGCATGCGCAGCCACGTTGAAGCCGTTCCCGACACTGTCCGCGAAATGCAGGACGCCGAACCCATCCGCGACATCCCCATCCTGGTTCTGACCCCCGGAAAATCCACGCCCCTCTCCGATGAGCACCTTCGCCGCATCGGCGACAACGTGCAGCAGGTCATCGCCCCCTTGAGCGCCCATTGGATTCACCTCGACGAGCCCGACCTGGTCATCGATTCCATCCGCGAGATGGTCGCCGCCGCCACCGCAGAGCCCGTCGCAGCCACGGTCTGACTACTGCTTCTCATCCGCCGCAAACGTCGTCCACGGCCCCGATTTCATATTCTTGAGAATCGGCTTCAGATAGCCGTACTCCGGATGCGCGGCCAGAAACGGGCCGGCAAGAAAATCCTCGCCGCACGGATGCCCCGCGTGCCCGATCAACTCCATCTTCCCCGCCAGCTCGGAATCCGTCACCTTGCCCGTCACCGCTCCAAACGGCATATACGGTCCCAGATCCCACTCCGGAACCCCACGCGGGTCCCTGTCGATGTGCCCACAAAGCGACCGCTCATCCGGGTCCACCTTGCCCGTGTAGCTGTCCACGTGGTCGGAGAGAAACTGCTCCGCCAGTTCCACATCGATCCGCCCCTTGGCCTGCTCCATCTGCTTCTCCGCCGTCACGCGCCGCGCATTTGGCGAACTGGACAGATTCTTCGGGTCAAAGTTCTCCGTCTCATCCCGGATCAGCGCCGGATCGCGAGCAAAGTTCGAGCTCACAAAGTAACCGTCTTGGGCCCGCCACAGCGGTGTATTCTTCAACCCCAGCTCAAGGTAGGCAATTTCCCCGGTCTTGCGGTCCCCTATCAGCCAGTCGTTGGCGTAGCCGCCGTTGTTGCCCTCCTTGATGATCGATACATACTCGTCGATCGAGCTTGCATACTGGAGCGCCTTCCGCGAGCGCACAAACTCCGGCTTCCCATCCGGATTCCAGCCCACAAACTGCGTGATCGTCGTCTCCGTGATCAACAACCCCGCATCGTTCACGCCAAAATCGTCCTGGCTGGTGATCACGCCCGGCTCTCCATCCATCAGAATGCGGTGCCCGTGCTCCGGCTGAATATCGAAGATCACCGTCCACCGCGCGCCCTCGGCGTAACTCGACCAATTATTGTGTGCAATCACGATCTTGCCGCGCTGGGTGTAGCTGCCGGTGGCAATAAAGGCCGAGCAGCGCCCCTCGGGCGCAATGTGCGGCGCGTTAGCGGCCTTCTCCCGCTTGTCCAGCCACGGCACGTAGTACTGCGGCAGCTCGATGCCCCCGTTCAGCGCCACAATGTCCCACACGTCCAGCTTCACACCCTTCGACCGCACGCCCCTGGCAATCCCCTCCAGTTCCCGCTGGTACTCGGGGTCGATGTGCGGCCAGAGCATCCTGCGGCTCGCCTGGCGAAAAAACTCCCAATCCCGCTTGGTGGCGTGGGTATTTTCGAGCTTGATCACCCCGACCATGTCCGCAATCTCGGACGCCAGCAACCGCCCGTGCTGGAATCCAATCTGGGCGGGACTGCCTTCGAGGTGCACGTAGGTCCAGCCGCCTCTTTCAAAGCGGTAGCCCGGCAAAGCCTTCGATTGCGGCTCCGGCCCAGCCGCCCGCCCACTCGCCCAGGCCGGAGAGGCCGAGGCAAGGGGCAGCAGAGTGAACAAGCAAATGACGAGTGCGCGGGAAAGCAGACCGACCATCGGGAATCCTCCGGGAATGCCCTGAAGATATCACGAGGGTTTGAGCCTGGCGGAATGCCTACCGCTTCTTTGCCGGCTTGGGAGCGGGCTTTTTCGCCGCGGGCTTCGACGCCTTGGCCGGCTGCGACGCCTTGCCCGCCTTGGAGGCCGCGGGCTTCCCTTTTACCGGCGCAGCTTTGACCACCGCCGCCTTGGCCGGAACCTTGGTCGGAGGCTTGACCGAAATGGCCTTTGCCTTTAATTGAAGCGGCTTGACCGAGAGAGCCTGCGCCTTGGCTTGAGGCGGCTTGACCGAAAGAGCCTGCGCCTTGGCTTGAGGCGGCTTGACCGAAAGAGCCTGCGCCTTGGCTTGCGGCGGCTTGACCGAAAGAGCCTCCGCCTCGACTTGCGGCGGCTTAACTGAAATATCTTCGGACTTGGCTTGGGGTTTGGCCGCGGACTTCGCGGCAGCGGGCGATGCAGACACAGATTTATCCTCCTTGCTTTCTTTGGCCGCAACCGGGGCCGGCGCGGCCTTCTTGACAGCGGAAGCCGCTGTTTCCTTGGCGGGCGAAGCTGCCGGTGCGGCCTTTGCCTTGGCCGAAGTCTCGTGCGGCTTGGCTGCTACCGCCGGCTTGGCGCCCGGAGCGGGCTCAGGCTTGGGTTCCTGACCAGGCTTCGGTTCCGGCTTGGTTTTGGGCGTCGGCTGAGCCTTCTCTGCCTCTTTCGCTTTGGCCGCAGCCGTTTTGGAGTCCGTTCCGGCAGCCACCGACTTCACAGCCTTTTCCGAGCCAGGCGCCGGCACGGGCGTCGCAGCCTCCTTTGCCGGCCTCGCCGGGGCAGCCACTTTCGACGCTCCCTTCACTCCACCGATAACTGGTTCGGGTTCATCAACTTCCAGTTCATCGTCCACGGATTCTGCATCGTCTGCGATCTCCGATTCCAAATCGACGGCGATTCCCAACTCCAGGTCCACCTTCGGCAAACTCAGGCCCAGGTCGAGATCGTCCTCATCGCCGCCAAGATCGTCCAGATCCCCGTCCTCGTCCAAAACCTCCGCAGCTTCCTCGTCGTCATCGTAGGACCGTTCCTTCAGCTTGGCCTCGGCGCCGCGCTTGACGCGCGGTCTCTTGATGGTCAACTGCGGTGGCGGAGCAGGAGGCGAATGCGGCTCAAGAAAGGCGCGAAGCTCCTCCGCGGTCGTCAATCGCCCGTCCAGCAGCTCCAGGAAAACCCCTTGCAAAATCTCGCGGTACGCAGCCAGCTCCGGAGTAATGCGCATCTCTTGCATCACCGCGTGCGGGATGCGCTGGCGGGTCTCAGGCCACACCTTCAGGAACTGGTTGAAGCGCTCCTGCACCGCCGCATCCTTACTCGCAAATCCAAGCCAGAGAATCGCTTCTGGATCATAGCTCGTAAAGAGCTTGAAGCCTGCCGAAGGCGCGGCATTCTCCTTCGACATCAGTACTTTGGCAAACCTGGCTGCCATCGCGTCCAGGCTGTTCCACTCCTCCACGAACCCTGGCCGCAGCATCAGTTTCTTCAGCGCCGCCAGGTCCCTTGAAGCCAGCTTGGCTGTCAGCAGCTGCATCTGAGCCGCGGACACATCCGCATGAACACCCTGCAAGAGCAGCTCAACCGCTAAATCGTGCAGCGCCTTCAGCTTCTCTTCGTCGGCCTTGGCCGCGGTCCACGCCGGGAACAGGTACTTCATCCAGCCCTCGTCCTCCAGCGCGCGCAGCACTTTGAGGCCTTCTTCTTCGTGGCCAATCTGCTCCAGCTCCCGGCTCCGCGCCTCATCCGAAAGGTGTTCGATCACTCCCTCGTTCTTGGCATTCTCATACCGGGTCCGGGTCCTGGAATCCAGCTCCCAACCCAGCCGCGTCCTGTACCGCGTGGCGCGAATCAGCAGCGACGGCTCCTCAAGAAATCCATAATTTGACACCAGCCGCAGCGCCTGCGCCTCGATGTCCGCTGCCCCATTCAACGGATCCATCAAAAGCCCGAACGACCCCTCGTTCAGTGAGATGCTCATGGCGTTGACAGTAAAGTCCCGCCGCCGCAGATCTTCCTGAATCGAAGCCGGATAGTAGACCGCCTTGCCTGGCTTGGGATATTCCACGCGCTGGGTGCTGATCACGTCCACCTGCACGGTTCCCGCAAAACACAGGTACAAGGTGCGGGAAGTCTCGCTTTCACCCCACACTTTTCCGCCAAGTTTCTCTACTATGTTCTGTAGTTTAAGTGCATTTCCATGAACCGATACTTCAAGCTCTCGGACGGCATGGCCGCTGGTCAGATCGCGCACCGCGTCCCCGGTCAGGAACAGGATCATTCCGGCTTCGCGCGCTGCCTCGCGCAACTGGCGAAGAGCGTTCTGCTGGTCGGCCGAGAGCCGATTTTCCAAAAGATAAATGTAGTCTGGCATTCCGTTCCCTGCTTCCGCCGTCTCCAGCCTCTGCCCAGTAACTCATCGCCAAGTACCTGATGCTGTTACTCTTATAGGACGTCCGGTAGAGGCGGCAAAGCAGTACATTAACACAACTCGGTCCGATTGGCTACACTTTGTTGCACCGCATTTGCGCCTTTTTCCGGTCGCGGCCCGCGGCGCGCCGTGCGACAATCCAGAGCGATGGCCTCCCAGCGCAAACCCGTGATCGTTCGCAAGTTCTCCCGCGACTGGTGTGTCGGCTATGCGGGAGCAAGTTTTGGCCAGGAGGCGCCGGAACTGGAGCTCCTCGACCTCACCGGAAAGGTGCTGCGCATCGCGTGGGATCAGGTCAAGTGGGTCTGTTATGTGCGCGACTTCTCTCCCTCCTCCACCACATTTGATCAGACAAACCCGGAGCGGCTCTTGCACAAGCGCTTCTCCATCCGCCCCCGCACCGCCGGTCTCTGGCTGCGCATGACGCTGACCGACGGCGAAGAGCTGGAAGGCCTGGCGGCCAACGACCGCTCCCTGGTCGAGGGCGCCGGCCTGCTGCTCACTCCGCCCGACACGCGCTCCAATACCCAGAGGATCTACGTCCCACGTCAGGCCATCCAGACTCTCGAGGTAGTCAGCCTGATTGGCGCGGCCGGCCGCAAGCGCACCGGCGCTGCCCGCCCCGCTGCTGACCAGCCTGACCTCTTTCCCCGTGAAACGGACACAGCGTAAAGGGCCGCCTTCCGGTACAATTCTATCGATGAAGCTAGGCGAGTTGGCAAGCAGGTTGGGCGCTGAGCTGCGGGGCGACGCGGAGCTGGAAATCACCGGTGTGAAAGGGATCGAGGAAGCCGGCCCCACGGAGATCACCTTCGTGGCCAACCCCCGCTATGCCGGGCTGGCGCGCAAAACCCACGCCGCCGCGGTGCTGGTCGAGCCGGAGTTTCAGGAGATTGGCGCCGCCACCCTCCGCCTCAAAAACCCCTATCTGGCTTTTTCCCGAGCCCTGGCCTTTTTCTACCAGCCGCCCGTTTACTCTCCCGGCATTCACCCCACCGCCGTCATCGACCTCGGGGCCGAGATCGGCGAAGGCGCGCACATCGGCGCCTATGTCGTTGTCGGCCCTCACGTTCGGCTTGGGGCCCACGCCACGCTGCTGCCCCACGTCGTACTCTACCCCGGAGTTCAGACTGGTACCCACCTCTTTGCCCACGCCCACGCCGTGGTGCGCGAAAACTGCGTTCTCGGCGATCATGTGACCCTCGAAAACGGCGCCATCGTCGGCGCGGACGGCTTCGGCTTTGCCAAGAACGAATCCGGCCACTGGGAAAAGATCCCGCAGTCGGGCCCCGTGCGGCTGGGCAGCCGCGTAGACGTTCAGGCCAACGCCTGCATCGACCGCGCCACGGTCGGCGCCACGGAGATCGGCGAGGGGACTAAAGTCGACAATCTGGTCCAGGTCGGCCACGGCTCCCGCGTCGGCGAAAACACGCTCCTGTGCGCCCAGACGGGTCTCGCCGGCTCCTCGATCGTCGGCAACAACGTCATTCTCGCGGGACAGACCGGCATAGCCGGCCACTGCACCGTGGGCGACGGCGTCATCCTCACCGCGCAGTCCGCCGTTTCCCACGATGTGCCGCCGGGAAAGATGATCTCCGGCTCGCCCGGCTTCGACAACCGCGTCTGGCTGCGCGCAGTCACCATTTTTCAGCGTCTGCCGGAGCTGCTCAAACGTCTCGACCGCGTGGAGAAGAAGCTTGCCGCCCAGACCCCGCCGGAAAGCACGCCGGACCAGAACGGGAGCCGGGAATGATCAACCGCACCGCAATTGGAGCCGGGACTCCCAGAAGGATTTTGGCCGCAATCGCGCTTTCGGCGTTGATCGCGGTCCCCGCATGCCACTCCTATCACATCGACGCCACCGTCGAGAACCGCACCGGCGCTCCGATTCAACTCCTCGAAGTCGACTATCCCAGCGCCAGCTTCGGCGCCAACACCCTGGCCGCCGGCGAGGTCTTCCACTATCGCATCCAGTTGCGCGGCAGCGGTCCCCTCAAGGTTCAGTACACAGCCGGCGACGGACGCCAGGCACAGATCGACGGACCCTTGGTGGCCGAGCGCCAGGAGGGCCGCCTGCAGATTGTGCTGCTTCCCGGTGGCAAGGCCGAGTTTCATCCCCAACTGACTCCGCAACCCTGACGCGACCGCATCGGTTCAAAGTCATGCGCATCAACGATAAATAGAGCCTTCCCGGCTGTTCTCCTTGGCAATCCTACCGATAAGAAAAACAGGAGGGCGGAGGTGCGCGGGAAACCTGCATCGATGAGCAGCCGTTCGCCGGTCCCTCGGCCGGCGCCGTGGCTGCGGAAGCAGGCGTTCCCCGTGCGCCTGGCGGGATGCTTTCTCTTTGTCGCCCTGGCCACTGTATTCGTTGGTTTCGCGCCCGAGGACAACCCGATCTGGGTGGCGAATGGAGTCCTGCTCACCTACCTGCTTCTGGGCTCTCGCCGGCGCTGGGCCGCCTACCTGGGCGCCGGCTTTGCAGCCCAGTTGGTCGGTGGCAGGATGGTCGACCCGCATTGGCAGACTATCGTGGTTTTGTCGGCGCTGAATCTGATCGAAGTCCTCATCTGCGCCCTCCTGTTGCGCCGGCGGTCCACGCGGCCTCTGTGTTTTACCGATCCCGCCTATCTGGTCCGTTTTATCGCCTTTGGCGTACTGGTCGGTCCGCTGATAGCGGGAGCGATCTTCGCCCTGGTCTCGGCCACCTGGCTGCACACCGCTCCGGGAGCCGCATTCTTCAAATGGTCTGCCGCCGACACACTGGGCATCGCCATCTCCACTCCGGCCTGTGTGGCGATCTTTCAAACCGGCTTCAAAAGCGCGGTAAGCTGGCGCCGGCATGCGGTGCATCTTGGCCTGTTTGCCGCCATTACCGTGGCTGCCTTCGCGAGCCTCAAGCTGCCTTTGATGTTCCTCGTGTATCCCCTTCTGGCCCTGATTGTGTTCCGCCTGGGGCTGTCCTGGGCGGCGCTGGCCGCGCTTTTCGTAGCCGCCGCCGGAAGCTGGTTCACCTGTCACAATCTGGGCCCATTTGCATGGATGCGATCCGCCTCCCCAATCGCGCCAACCATCCTGTTGCAGCTCTTTGTTGCCTTCGGCATGTTCATCATCTACGCGGCCTCGGTGGTCCTGGAGAACCAGAAGGCCACGGAGCGCAGGCTTCAGGAAATAGTCTCCCTGCACACACTGGTGACTGAGAACTCCCGCGATGCGATTCTGGTGGCCGATTTCGACGGACGGCGCAGGTACTTCTCGCCCGCGACGCAGAAACTGACTGGGTGGACGGCGGAGGACCTGGTGAACCGCAGCTACACCGAACTGGCCCATCCGGAGGACCGGCCCAAGCTGGAGCAACTGCTGCGCGACCTGCAAAGCGGCGTGGAAGGCGCGATCATCGAGTATCGCGTGAGGAAGCAGAACGGAGAGTACTTCTGGGTGGAGAGCAGCCTGCGCGCCATTCGCGATGCGCGCACCGGTTTCGCGTCCGGGATTCTGGACTTCACCCGCGATATCTCCGAACGCAAGCAAGCCGAACAGGAGCTCCAGGCCGCCTACAATACCGTCGAGGCGCTCGCCGGCACCGACGCTCTCACCGGATTGGCCAACCGCCGCCGTTTCGACCAGTGCCTCACCAGCGAGTGGCGCCGCGGCCTGCGCGACCACAATCCGCTCTCCCTGTTGATGATCGACGCCGACCGGTTCAAGGCGTACAACGACACCTACGGGCACCTGCGTGGCGACAGTGGTCTCAAGCAGATCGCGGAGGCAGCCTTGGATGTGGTGGCGCGCCCCGGTGACCTGGTGGCCCGCTTCGGCGGAGAGGAGTTCGCCGTTGTCCTGCCAAATACCTCCAACGATGGCGCCCTCCAGGTTGCCAACGAGATCTGCGACGCCCTGCGCGCCCGCAAACTCCCTCACATGGGCAATCCTTTTGGGATCATGACC
Organism: Acidobacteriaceae bacterium; assembly: GCA_003139795.1. GTDB lineage: Bacteria > Acidobacteriota > Terriglobia > Terriglobales > Acidobacteriaceae > Telmatobacter. Next base: position 37,016 of record PLGM01000246.1, read on the forward strand.
ATATCGGTGGGCTGCGCGACCATGGTGCCCGCCTTCGGACAGCACGCTGCCAATCTGGTCGAGCTTGCCGACGAGGCTCTCTACAAAGCTAAACGCAGCGGCCGCAACCGGGTGTGCAGCGGCAATGCATTGAACTCCGCCGCGGACCAACTCCAGCACAACCGGCTCCCCAAAGCCACCGTCGCCGGAACGGCATGAGCGGTTCCGCGTTCCATCGCAGGCTGGGCGCGCCGATCCCAAACTGCAATCGCCAGCTCGTCTGCTCCGAGGCCCTCAAAGCTGTCCTCCAACTGCCGTACCTCGAAATCACCACTGTTGCCGGGCTTTTTCCTTCATCGGAGTCCCGCCCCGCCGCAGCGGGGCCTTTGCTCGTTGGCGCGGAAGCAGCGCCACATTGCGCAAATCTGGCGAAGGCGCGTAAATTGGAGAACCGCTTGAGCGCGTCCCCTTCAGTGCACCATGCTCTGGAACAGTGGCGAGTGCAGCAGACCGTTGAAATCCGAGTCGGTGGCGGCAAAGTGGATGGACATCCGCCCGGAATCGGATGCGATGTTGGTTTCGCTCAACGCCTGTTTCTCCGCGTCCGAGCCGCTCATCTTGCGAACCAGCACCGCCGCCGTCAAAAGCGAAGAGATCGTGGCCGCGGTAAACGAGTCGCCCGTGGAGATGGTCAGGTCGAACTTGACGCCGTGCTGGAAGTCCATCCCGTACCAGGAAGCCTGTAGCCTCTTGCGCACAGTCTCGAAGTCGGTCAGCGAACCCGCTTCGCCAAGCACCTGGCGCATCATCGTCTGCGTGCCCTTCTCGTCCAGGATGCTCCACAGCGGCGCGGAGTCCACGGTCTTCATCGCATCCATCATCGACGCATTGCTCAACAGGCTGGGAGACACTCCATCGCGCGCATCGAGAGCTTTCTCCACCGCATCCTTCGCGCCAAAGACCATGGTCGACGCATCCACAAAGCAAAGCACCATGCCCGTCTTGGCCATCGGATACACCTTGTTGGTGCGCACCAGCGTGGCCTTGATCTTCTGTTTGCGGAAGTTGGCCAGAATGTCCTGCTCCGGGAACTGACCCTGGGCAATGCCCACCGTCACCAACGCGTCACTCGACGCCTCGGGCCGAAACAGAGCAAATGCCAACTGGTCGACGTATTGGTCGATGTTGTCTTTATCGTTGAGGGCGGACTTGCGTAGCGCCTCGTCGAACTGCTTCAGCTCGGGCGGCATCACGCGCTCGCGCAGATCCATCGCCGAAGTCGAGTTCTGCATCGCCCGGTAGTCGATCACCACCAGTTGCTGCACATCATGCGGAACGGCCCCGCGGCCATCGGTGGACAACTGCGCCGCCGGAGCCAGACCGGCCGCCGTCAGCAGCACGAAAACACTCGAAATTCTTACCAAGACCTTCAACAATTCCACCCTCCGGGATATACCCAGTTCTCGCATCGTTTCCATGGGACTCACCTGCAACTCCCCAACCTTTTCCTGCCTCGGAACTCGACAGGACTTCCATTTCCTAGGTTGATATTCTACCTGCCGGGCCCTTGCCCTGCCGGTCGCGCCGCTCCAGCCGGCTATCCGTCTCCCGGCCAGGCTAGTGGAGCTTCCAGCCGGCGCTCCAGAATCTTGGTTTGCGGATCAAACTCAATCAATTGACGCATCCATTCGCTCTCCCGCTCACACGCAGCCTCGGGAAGCAGCCCGATCACCTCGCCCTCCACCAGCGCTACCTTGTGCTTGAGCGCCAGGCTTGAGACCGCCCGGTAAATCTGCGAAATCGGCGTCACCTCAAAGTCCGTGATGTTCATCGCGAGTTGTGACCGCCCATGAGCCAGAACACCCATGGCCTTCACGCCCTTCAGACCGCCGGATGCGGCGCGAATCTCGCGGGCAATGGCCCTTACCATGGAAACGTCTGTGGAATCGAAATAGATGTTGTACGCCACCAGGAACTTGCGCGCTCCCACCGCGCAGGCCCCTGCGGTTGGATGCAGGCCTGGTCCGCCAAGATCGGGCCGGCGTGCCGATTCCTTCCGCACCGCTTCCCTCAATCCCTCAAACTGACCCCGCCGCACCTCGTCCAGGTTGGCCCGATCCGGCCGCGCCGCTGCCGCTTCATAGAAAAACACCGGCACGCCGAAGCGCCGCCAGATTTCGAGCCCCGCTTGCCGGGCCAGCAGCGCGCATTGCTCCAGCTTGATGCCGGAGATGGGCACGAACGGAATCACATCCGCGGCGCCGATCCGCGGGTGAGCCCCCTGCTGGCGCGTCAGGTCGATCAACTCCACGGCCTTCCCGGCTCCGCGCACCGCTGCCTCCACCACCGCCCCCGGCTCCCCGGCAATCGTCACCACCGACCGGTTGTGGTCCGCATCCATCGACCAGTCCAGCAGCCGCACCCCCTCCACCCGCATCGCAGCCACAATGGCCTCGACCCGCCGGGCATCCGTGCCCTCGGAGAAGTTTGGTACGCACTCCACAACTGGTCCGCTCATTCCCTTCTCGCTCCGCTCTAATTGATCCCGAGCCCCTATTCCCTATTCCCTGGTCCCTGGTCCCTACTTCCAAAACGTGTAACCCACCTGCACCTGAATACTGGCATTCACACCAGGGTTGCGGTCGCCCAGCGAAGCCGAAGAGATGTGTACGCCGTTCACTCCTACGTCTATCGACCGCCTGGGCCGGGTGAAGTAGTGAAACCCGCCTCCGCCCTGCGGCGAAAAGTTCCAGACCGACGTCCCGCCCGGAGTTCCGTGCGGAACCAGTTGATCGGGCGGAAACTTGTGCGTGGTGTAAATCAACCCGCCCGCGCCCTGGAACCACGGCTGAAAGCGCCGCGACCTGGTAACAAAGTTCCAGCGGAAGATCACCGGCGTCAGGCTCACGCCCCGGTAGGCGCCGCCGCCATCGGGCGCCACAAAGGACCCCCCCCCCGAATAGAGAAAGGTCTGCTCATGCGGCGCCGGCGTATACGCCTGCCAAAGCGGCATGATGTTGGCGCCGAATTCGAACTGGCCTGACAAAATCCCTGCATGAAGAACCGGCGTCAACGCCTTGCCCCCCTGGATACCGGCCGAAAGAAACCCGAAATTATCGCGGTTTCCCAAGCCGGCTCCGCCGTTCACAAACGGCCCATACTCCCAACTCTTGTCCTTGCGAACCTGGGCTGCGGGGTTATCCCCCCCATCCCGTCCGCCCGCAGGGGCGCCGTCCGGAGTTTCAGCGCAGGCGATCATCGGCCCCGCCATCAAAAAAAACAACAGAAACCTTGCACTTCGGGTCAATGTTCCTTCCCTTCCCTCAATCGCATATTCTTTCGGTCCCGCAAAAAGGCCGCCACAACCGGCGGCCTCTTCAATGCCCTTCGGACTGCCAATCAACCGGCCGCGTGTTCCATCTGCTCGGCGTCCATATCGAAGTTCGAGTAGACGTTTTGCGTGTCGTCGCAGTCTTCCAGCGCCTCCAGCAGGCGGATCATCTGGTGCGCCGTATTGCCTTCCAGTTTGTGATACGTCGACGCCACCATCGTCACCTCGCTCATCACCGTGGGAATGCGGGCAGCCTTCACCGCCGCGGCAACCGCCTCATGCGCGGCCGGATCGGTAATGATCTCCCAGGTATCGCCTTCGTCTTTCAGATCCTCGCCCCCGTGCTCCAGCACGATATCCATCAACTGCTCTTCCGTGGCCGCCGACTTCTCCACCGCGATCAGCCCTTTCTTCGCGAACAGGAAGCGCACTGACCCGGATTCCCCCAGGTTTCCGCCATTCTTTGCGAAAGCGTGACGGATCTCGCTCACTGCGCGGTTGCGGTTGTCCGTCGTCACATCCACAATAATGGCCACGCCGCCGGGGCCGTAGCCCTCGAACTTGATCTCTTCGTAGTTCACGCCTTCCAGTTCGCCGGTGCCGCGCTGGATGGCGCGCTTGATGTTCTCCTGCGGCATGTTTTCCGCTTTGGCTGCCAGAATCGCGGTGCGCAGGCGCGGGTTGCCGTCAGGGTCGCCGCCTCCCTTGGCCGCGATGCTGATTTCCTTGATGATGCGGGTGAATATCTTGCCGCGCTTGGCGTCCAGCGCGCCCTTCTTGTGCTTGATTGTCGCCCACTTTGAATGGCCGGACATGAGAACCTCGGCGTTCGTCGAAAATACCGGCGCACACACGCGCCCAACCCAGCGAGTATACCACCGGCAGCGATGGTCTAGACGCGGCGCTAAACTGCCACCGCCGGCCGCAGTTCCACCTTCTTCGTCGTGATCGCCAGCTTGGCCGGCGTCAGCTCCGGGCCCTCCCAACCTTCCTTCACAGCCTCTATTTGGATCTCTCCA
>PLGM01000181.1 GCA_003139795.1 Acidobacteriaceae bacterium
GCAGGTCGTATTTGGCGCGGAACCTGGCCTGAGCCTGGGGCGTGTCGCGGGAGATGCCGAGCACGACTGCGCCGGCCGCCTGGAGCTTCTTGAAGGTGTCGCGGAAGCCGCAGGCCTCGATGGTGCAGCCAGGAGTGTCCGCTCTGGGGTAAAAGAAGAGTATGACGGGCTTGCCGGCGTAGTCGGACAGGCTCGCCGTTTTGTCCTCGTCGGTTTGCAAGGTAAAGTCAGCGACTTTCTGGTTAAGTTCCATGGGGAATTTCCTCGTATGGTAATTAGAAGGCCTTGGATGGCCATCAGGTTCGATTATTCCCGAGGTGGGCGGCACATGTCATTGCGCAAGGCGGGTGGGTTCATATTATTGGCTGTACAAGCCGTTCTGGCCGAAATCGGATTGCTGGCCGCTCTGCCGGCAGGGGCGCAATATCCAGGGCAGGTGACGAAAAGCGCCAAAGATAGCCCCGAGCTGCGCTCGATCGCCGTGCTGGAGTGGACGGGCGAAGAAGGAGATCCCAAGGCCAGCCGGCTGGTTCCCGTGGCCGTGCTGGATGCCGGCCAACTGCAGGACGGGGGCATCTACCTGGCCCGGCCCGAACCTCTGGCGCTGACGCCCGAGGTGGAATACGAACTGGAAGAGAACGGCAAGCCGGTGGGCCTGTTCGACATCAAGAACGCGGGGCAGGAACAGGGCTCGTGGGTGGGCTTTGGAGCGTGGAAGCCAATGCCCATCGCTCGGCCCAGGCCGTCCGCGCGGGATCTGGCGCGAAGCCGCATCGACGACGATGCGCAGAGCGATGAGCCGGTTCTGCATCGCAAGCATCACGCCGGCGATGCACCCGCTGGAGGGACGGGCAACGGCGGTGGTTCCGGCAGCAGTTCTGGAACCGGAGCCGACTCAGGCGGGCAAGCGCAGGCCAGCGACCCCGACCGGCCCACGCTGCACAAGAAGAGCTCCAGCGACAGCACCAGCGGCACGAGCGCCAGCCCAGGCACGGGCAGCGCAAGTTCCAGCCCAAGCGCAGGCAACACGAGTTCTAACCCTGGTGCGGACAGTGGGAGCTCGAACCCCAGCACGGGCAACGCGAGCTCTAACCCAGGTACGGGCAGTGGGAGTTCCAACCCCAGCACGGGCAGTCCGGCCTCCACAAGCACAAGTTCCAGCGCCGCCTCAGACTCCGACCGCCCCACGCTGCACAAAAAAGATTCCAGCAGCGACAGCGCCGGGAGCGGATCGGGAACCAGCAGCGCGCCAGCGGGCGACGCTGACAGGCCGGTGCTGAAGAAAAGCAAGAAGAGCCAACCGGCAGACATAGGCCATGCGGAGGCGCTGCCCGACGCCACCGATCCGGACCGGCCCCGGCTCAAGCGCGGCAAATCCAGCGGCAATGACATTGACGTGGCTCCCAGCCTGATGGGCTTTCCGCCGGACCTGCAGCAGGCCGTGGCCGTCTCCGATGCCAGGACCCGCCCGGAGCATCTTTGGAACTATGTGTGGTCCAACCCGGACGATGAGGCCAAGATGAAGTCTTCCCTGGAAGACACTGCCCGGGACGCGTTGGGTCTGAATCCGCCCCCGCCGAAAGCGGCGTCCGCACCCAAGCGAGCGCCGACAAAGAAAACTGCCAAGCCGGCGCCACCTCCTCCTCCGCCCGCACCGCTCGTGGACGAGCAGTTTCGCGTCTTTGAGCTGGCCTACGGCTCCGGGGCCACCCTGGTTCTGACGGCGCACACCGACGGTCCCGCGGCCCAGCAGAAGTTTGTGACCCTGGTGGCCCAGCCGGATCTTTACGGCAACGTCCTGGTGCTGCTGAGGAACGTGACCGACGGCGCGCACCTGGACGAAAAGCCGCGCATGCGCCTGGTGGACGCCGTGGATGCAATGGCCGATAACCGCGGCGAGTTGCTCTTCGAACTGCGCGGCGCCACCCAGCGCCAGTTCGCGCTTTACCGTGTGCTCCGTGGCCAGGCGGAGAAGCTGTTTGTGAACGGAGGCGGGGAGTTCGGGACGGAGAACCGGGAATAAGAAGAAGAGCCGCACCTGGGATCATGCTCTTCCCCACCCCACGAACGAGGACTTTTCCGTGTTGACCCCGGATTCACCGGACGATAGAAGAGCGTTAAGTGGCCATAAGTGAGCAAGATTGCTCACTTATGGCGAAAATTTGATGGATTCGGCAACACCAGTGCACCGCCGGCCGTGGTTTGTGGTATCGCCTCCTATACAATGGACATAAGGGTGGGCGTGTTGCCACTCTCCAAGGAACTTCCCCGAATATGGCTTCTGTGTTAACCGCACCTTCCCCTGAAACCGCAAACGAAGGTCTAACCTTACCGATGCCAGCGACGCTGGAGTCTTCATCTCCCGCCCCGTCGGCAGCGCCCGCGGCGCCCGCGCGGCAGGATATCCGCATGGGACGCGCTGTGTTCATCGGCGAAGGAATCAATTGGTTGACGCTGTCGGTGGTCGCCGCCTTTCATGTGGGCGCCGTGGCGGCGCTCTTCTTCTTCACCTGGCAGAGGCTGGCGGTGATGCTGGTGCTTTATGTCGGAGCCATCAATGTCGGCATCGGCATGTGCTATCACCGACTGCTCACGCACCGCGGCTACCAGGTCCCGAAGTGGCTGGAATACGTGATGTCCATCTGCGCCACGCTGGCGCTTGAGGGCGGACCGATGTTCTGGGTGTCCACTCATCGCGTGCACCACCAAAACAGCGACCATCAGGGCGACCCGCACACCCCCCGCGAGGGCGGATGGTGGGCGCACACGGGCTGGCTTCTGTTTGGCAATTCGCTGCACGCGCAATCCGATTTCCTCAACCGCTATTCTCCCGACCTGGGCCGCGACCGCTTCCACCTCTGGCTGAGCAAATTCCACTGGATTCCGCTCACCGCGAGCGGCGTGGTGCTGTTTGGCGTGGGCTGGATCGCGGGCGGTTTCACTGGCGCTATCGGCTGGCTGTTGTGGGGCGCCTTCCTGCGCGTAACTGTCGGCCTGCACGCCACCTGGCTGGTCAACTCGGCCACTCACATGTGGGGCAGCCGGCGATTTGAGACCCGCGACGACTCGCGCAACAACTGGTGGGTGGCGCTGGTGAGCGGCGGCGAGGGCTGGCACAACAACCACCACGCCCATCCTGTTTCCGCGCGTCACGGCCTGGCCTGGTACGAGGTCGATCCCAACTACTGGGGCATCTGGCTGCTTTCCAAGGTGGGGCTGGCGAAGAAGATTCACGTCGCGAAGTTCGACCCCAAGAATCCCAAGCCGGCCGGGCTTTAGAGCGATTCCCCGGTTTTTTGCCGATAGGGCAGCGAACTCGCAGACAGAAGAAAGGCGGCCCTCCCGGCGCGGGACCGGCCGCCTTTTTGTGTCTGCCTGGAGGGCTTATTCCGCGTGAGCAAGCAATCTATTTGCGCAGTTTGGCCCGTACCCACAACACGCCGAAGACCGGTAACGCCACGATCAGCACGACCAGACCGGCCGGAAAGCCTACGTAGCGGTAGCTGTCGGCGTAGCTTACCGTGTGGTGGCCGATCAGGTTCCATCCCAGCAGCGAGAAAATGGCAACGCATGTGGATGCGAAAAAGGTGAAAAAGGCCGCCGCAAAGGCCAGCAACAGGCTGGTAAACAGTCCGAAGCCCTCCAGCGGGAAGCCAAGAACGGTCCCGCCGCCGGTGCGACGCGACCTTGCGGATTCTGCCCTTTCCATCAACATGGCCTCCGTCGTCTAGAATACAGTTCAATGTCGAGCAGCGCACAAATCGAACTCTGGCACGCGGAAAAGGTCGCCACGCTGGTGGCCGTGGTTCTGGCCGCTAACGGCATCCACTACGCAGCCTGGGGCGAGACCCGCATCTCCGACTCCGACCTGGAGCAGCTGGTGGGCACCGTGCCGGCCACGCTCTCGGCCGCGCTGAATGACCGCGCCTATTATTTCGTTCCGCTGGCCATTGCAGACACAGGCGAAACCCTGATCGCCCCGGCCTATACCGTCGATCTTGGCGACCGCGCCATCTGCCACCGCAACGCGACATTTGGCTCGACGGAGGCGGTTTTTCTCTCTACCCGGCTGGTTGAAGACCGCTTCGGCCTGGCCTTCGAGTTTTTCATCAACGTGGCCCACAACTTTGTTGAAGCCGCAGGCGTTCCCGATAGCTTTGCCTCCCTGGCCTGGTCGCAGGCCGAGGCCCAGGTCCGCGGCGAAACCAGCCAGGACGCCTGGGAGACCCGCCGCCGCGCCCAGGACACCCGCGCCGGCCAGAAAGGCATCGACGAGCGCTCCCGCAACAGCTACTACGAGTCGGCGTTCTCCGACTCCCTGGCCGTCTATATGCTGTCTATGGCCGTGGACTTCGACTACCACGACCTGCGCGAACGCGAGTACCCGCTGCTGGCCGCGCCGGCTCTGGCGGAGAGGTTGCGCCACGTCGCGAGCCTGTTTCCCGCCAATCCGGGCTTCGAGTTCCAGATCCTCTACCGGCGGAAGGGGTAAACGCAGGTTTCTCATCTCGTGTCGATAGGGCACGCGGCTCATGGCAGCTCATGGCCAACGGAAGGAGCGTCGACCCATTCCCTATCTTCCGGAGACTGTGGCTGGGAAGCATCGCATTTGGCCAGCAAGTCGTCCAGCTGGCAGCGGGGCTTGGTTCGCGGCATCTGCTCGGCGGCGGGACATTCGAATGCCCGTGCGGCAAGTTTCTTCGCATAACTTCTCACATCGGTCGGCCAAGGCTCGACGAGTTCTGCGAATCGTTCCTGGTCTCCCCCAAATAGAGCTCTGGTTGCCTCTTCAAAGCCTGGTTCGTTTCCCGCCATGGCTGACATGAACCTGTACGCTGCCTCGCGCGCAAGCCGCAGACGATCTTTGTCCTGGTTTGCCCGCCGGGCCTCTTCGACCAGCTTGCGTAGGGCTACCGAGGCTCCGCCAGGCTGAGTGGCAAGCCAATCCCAGTGGCGGGGCAGCAAAGTGACTTCGCGGGCCACGACGCCCAGCTTTGGACGGCCGGACTTGCGGGTGGGCTCTTCCGGCAGGGCCGGTTCGGTGCGCGAAGGTGCTTCGGCGGCGACGGGGCCGCGCAGGTCCAGGTCGATTACTTGGCCAGTGAGATCGTCAAAGATTAGCACCGGTTCGAGGTTGAAGACGTAGCTATTCGACCGCACCTGGCTCGCTACCTGCCACAGGTATCCGCTGGCAATCTGCTTTGTTCCTTCAAAGGCTGTGCAGAGTCTAATGAGATTCAGATCCATAGGAGCCTCGCATCCACTTATATCCGGGTAAAACAATATTATCCGGATAGAACTTAAGTGTCAAGAGGCTCTCTCGTACGCGATGCGGCCTTCGCTGATGGTCCAGCGGACCTTGCCTTGCATGGTCCAGCCGTCGAAGGGGGTGTTTCTGGACTTCGATTTGCCTTCGCGGGCGTTGTAGGTCCACTCGGCTTTGGGGTCGAAAACCACTACGTCGGCGAAGCTGCCCACGGTGAGGGTCCCGCGGCCCTTCATGCCGAGCAATGCTGCCGGCTGGGCGCTGAGAAGGCTCAGGACGCGGCCGATGGGCATCTTCCACTCCTTGTGCAGCCAGCGGAGACAGAGGCCCAGAGCGGTTTCGACGCCGATGATGCCGTTGGGGGCGTTCTCGAATTCGACTTCCTTCTCGTGGACGGCGTGGGGCGCGTGGTCGGTGGCGATGGCGTCCACCACGCCGTCGAGGATGGCCTCGATCATGGCGTCGCGGTCGGCGGCCGAGCGCAGGGGTGGGTTCATCTTGGCGTTGGTGTTGTAGAGGCCCACGTGCTCCTCGGTAAGCAGGAAGTGGTGCGGGGCGACCTCGCAGGTGACGCGGAGGCCGTTGCGGCGGGCCTGGCGGACGGCGGCCACGGCGGCGGCGGTAGAGATGTGGGCGACGTGGAGATGGGCGCGGGCGTCGCGCAGCTCGGTGACCAGGCGGATGTCGCGTTCCACCAGGCTGGATTCGGCTTCGGGGGGCATGCCGCGCAAACCCAACCGGAAGGAAACCGGTCCCAGGTTCATGCTGGCGGCGCCCCCGGCGCCTTGAGTGAGGCGGGTGTCTTCAGCGTGCTGGATGACGCTGAGGCCGACGCGCGCGGCGGCGGCCAGGACCTCGCGCATGATGTTGTCCTTGAGGATGGGAAGTCCGTCGTCTGTGACGGCCACGACGCCGGCGGACTTGAGGGCCGCATAGTCGTTGATGGCGTCGCCCTTCGATCCGCGGGTGGCGGCGGCGATGGGGAAGACGCGGATGACGGCGCCGCGCTCCGGGGCCTGCATCCAGCGGGTGGTTTCGGGCGAGTCGTTGACCGGGAGCGTGTTGGGCATGGCGGCCACGGCGGTAAAGCCGCCCGCCGCCGCCGCGGCCGTGCCGGTGGCGATGGTCTCCTTGTGGGTGTGGCCAGGCTCGCGCAGATGGACGTGAATATCGACCAGCCCCGGCGCCACGGTGAGACCGGTTGCGTCCAGAACATCGGCGCCGTTGGCCGACTTCAGCTTGCCGGGAGAGGCGATCTCGGCCACGCGGCCGTCCTTGAGCAGGATGTCCTTGGGGAGGTCGACGCCGGCGGCCGGGTCGACCAGATGACCTCCGCGAATCGCAAGCGCCGTCATGCGCGGCCTCCTTTTGCGGTTTCGGCCAGCAGCGCCCGCTCCACCACCGCCATGCGGATGGCGACGCCGTTGCGGACCTGTTCGAGGATCACCGATTGCGGCCCGTCGGCCACGCCGGCGGTGACCTCGAGGCCTCGGATGATGGGTCCCGGATGCAGGACGACGGCCTCTGGGGCGTGTGCCGCCAGCCGCTGACCGGTGAGCTGGTATCTGGCTTTGTATTCTTCGAGATCCAGTTGCAGGCCGGCCAGGCGCTCGGCCTGGATGCGCAGCATAATGATCGCCTGAGACTGGCGGAGCGCGGCCTCGAAGTCGCGCTCGATGGCGATGCCGGGTCCCGCAAGGGCCGCCAGGTCAGGCAGTAACTCCTTGGGGCCGCAGAGCAGCACGCGCGCGCCCAGGCGGGGCAGCAGGAGCATGTTGGAGCGGGCCACGCGGCTGTGCAGAATGTCGCCCACGATGCTGACCGTGACGCCGGCAAGCGTCTCTGGAGTGACCTGATGGATGGAGTGCGGGGGCGAAATTTGAGAAGCAGGTCCTTCGACTCGCTTCGCTCGCTCAGGATGACAGCTTTTTGTGGAAGGGTCGAAGTGCGCCAGGATGGTGCGCAGGTCGAGCAGTGCCTGGGTGGGATGCTCGTGCATGCCGTCGCCTGCGTTGAGGACCGGCAGGCGGGTCTCGGCCTCCAGCAGCCAGGCAGCGCCGGAGGCGTTGTGGCGCAAGATGATCGCTTCGGCGCCGAGGGCGCGCAGCGTCAGGCCGGTATCTTTCAGCGACTCGCCCTTCTCGATGCTCGACGAGAGGCTGGAAACCAGCGTGGTATCCGCGCCGAGGCCCTTGGCGGCCAGCTCAAAGCTGGTGCGGGTGCGCGTGGAGGACTCGTAGAAGAGCAGCGCCACGCGGCGCTTGGCCAGGATGCGATCCCTGGTAAGCGGGTCCTGGTTTTCGAGAGCTGTGGCACGGGTGAGAATAAGGCTTATTCCGTCCAGACTCAGGTCTCCGACCGAGAGCAGCGATCCGGGATGGTAGGGGAACGGCGAGGCGGGAACTGGCGGCGGATGAAGCTGGCGGCGTACGGGGGTTGCGGTTGGGTTCATACGGAATTCACACCGGAGCACCGGGCTCCGGTCCGGTTCAGAGTCGTTGCCTGGGGCCTGTCAGCCCCTATGCGCGGCGAGCCGGCTGCAATAGAAAGAGCTAGTCCACCCGCTCGACCAGCAGCACCTGCTCGTCGTCGTCTACCTCGCGGAACTTCACTTCAATGATCTCGCGGCTGCTGGTGGGGACACGTTTGCCGATGTACGTGGCCTCGATGGGCAGTTCGCGATGGCCGCGGTCAATGAGTACGGCCAGTTGCACACGGCGCGGCCGGCCGTGGTCGAAGAGCGCGTCGAGCGCGGCGCGAGCGGTTCGGCCGGTGTAGAGAACATCGTCGCAGAGCACCACGTCGCGGTCCTCGACATCGAAGCCGATGGCCCCTGGGGTGACCACCGGGCGCACGTCGGCGGTGGAAAGATCGTCGCGGTAGAACTGAATATCGAGTACGCCTGTATCGACGGAACGCTTCTCGATGCCGGAAATCAGTTTGCCTAGCCTTTCGGCCAGCGGAATGCCGCGGCGCTTGATGCCTACCAGCGCCAGGTCTTCGCTGCCGTTGCTTTTTTCAACAATCTCATGGGCCAGGCGCACCAGGGTGCGCTCGATCTCCGAGGCGGACATCAGCCTGCCTTTCACGCGCAGGCTAGGCTTGTTTTGGGCTTCGCTCATAGGTACTCTTTCGCGGCTTGTCTCTCGCAGGATGATACGAGGGGTTGCCGCTCCGGGGCAAGTTGTGGAGAAGTGGGACCCAAAGCGTGGTCTTGCGCGGCCAGGAAAATGGCTCGCTTCCGCGGCGACAGCAGCTCCCCGGAAGGGTAAAAGAGGTCCTAGACTTCAGGCCGGCGGGTGCGGGCCTGGAAGCGTGCCCCCAAAGCGCCACCGCCGACGGCAAAGAAAACCAGCGCCGCAACAAGCAAGAGAATGGCGCCCAGCATCGAGCCGGCACGCCCTTCCGGGGAGAGCAGCCAGGCTTTGTAGATCGCGATGCTTTGCGCATCTACACCCGCGGACTCCCACTGCCGGCTAACCTGATCGGTGATAATGGTCTGCCAGGTGTTGTCAAGCGTCTTGCCTTGATGGAGCCAGAAGCGCATCGCGAACAAGGTCATGCCAGTAGCCGCCGCAGCCATCCAACCGCCCAGCAAGCCGGTAACCAAACCGATTCGGGCCCCGGCTCCGATCGTAATCCAGGCCGGTCGCTGGCTGCGCATGTACAAAGCCACCGCCCAGGCGGCAGCCACCGACATCCAAATTAAGCCAAAGATGCTTACCGGGGAGAACAAGGAGCAAAGCAGTCCCGCCGGAACCGCCAGCGCCACGGCCGCGCGCATGGCCTGCTTCCAGTCCACGGTGCTTGCATCGCGCACGGGCTCGCTCCACCGCTCCGGTGGGGGCTGTCCGGGGGTGCCTTCGGCCGCGTACAGCAACTGCGGCAAACCGCAGGCGGGGCAGTAGCAGTTGTCGGCCTGGATGGTCTGGTGGCAGCGAGTGCAGGTAATCTCCATACATCTAAGAGCCTATAGCATTTGGCCGCGGTGTGGGCAGACTGGTCTTCGAGGTTTCCCGCCGCGGCGGGCGGGACCCCCTTCGGCTTCGCTCAGGGCGGGCTCCGGGCAAGCTCAGGGCAGGCTCTGGGCGCCACGGACCTTCATTGTCCTTGAGAAGGCTGCTCCAGTTTCGCAGCCACGATGGCCTCAGCCGCTTGAATGGCCTCTTCCAACGTCATGTGCGTCGAATCCAGCACCACGGCGTCCGGCGCCGGCTTGAGCGGGGAATCGGCGCGGTTGCGGTCCCGTTCGTCGCGGGCGCGCAGATCGCGAATTACTTCTTCCGGTGGCACGGCCGGCGCGGGTCCAAGCTGGTCGAAACGGCGCAGACCCCGCACTTCGGGCGCGGCATCCAGGAAGATCTTGACCTCGGCATGTGGAAAGACGACGGTCCCGATGTCGCGGCCCTCCATGACCACCCCACCCTCGGCACCCAGTTGCTGTTGCAGGCGGACCATCCAGGCACGAATAGCGGGAAAGACGCTCACCCTGGAGGCTGCGTCCGTCACCATTTGATTGCGGATCAGGCCGGTTACGTCTTCGCCGTCGAGCAGGACGCGATTGCTCTCTTCGCCGGGCTCGAGGCGGATAGTGGTGGCAGCGGCAAGGCCTTCCAGGCTCTTACTCTCATCCAAAGGCAGTGCCGCGCGAAGCGCCTTGAGGGCGAAGGCGCGATACATGGCGCCCGTTTCAAGGTTCAGCAGCCCATAATGGCGAGCCAGATGCCGGGCAATGGTACTCTTTCCCGCGCCGGCCGGGCCGTCGATGGCGACGATCATCTTCCGGGCAGGCCCAAGGGAGCGCAAGAGGCTTTCATCCGCACTCATCCGCGCTTCTTCGTCTCCTGCCTGGGTGGAACGGCAAAGCCAAACCGTTTGCTGTTTCCCGCCTTTGTGCCGGCCGACAAAGCCGATTTGTGACTGCTGCGGGCCGGCCGCGTATCGGGCCGCGCGTCCTTACGCTTGGCGCTGCCGACGCGGGAGAGGCTGCCGCCACGCGCGGGAGCACCGGGCTTGCCTGCAGTTTTGGCGGAGTTGCCATGGCCGTTGCGTTGGCCCCACCCCGGAGCGGACGACTTGGTGGCTCGCGCGCCAGAGGCGCCGTTGGCCGGGCGAGTCGGGCTTCCATTGGATCGTGCGCCGTTGGCGGGACCGGTACCCGCATGAGCCTCATTGGCGCTTGTGGGCGAATTCTGGCTCCAGCGCGTCCCGGAGGCCGGCCGGGAGCCGCTCGCCGAACGTGACCCAGCTGGCCGCGCACCCGCGGTACGCGGTTCGATGCTTGTGCGACGGCCTGGGCGGCTGCTGGTGGAATTGGCCGCGGCGAACGCCGGCTTGCGATCGCGGGAGTGCGTGACTGGCCGGCTGAAGTGGGGCCGGGCCGCAGTGGACTTCCCGCTGGAAGCAGGCTTGCGCGCCGCGGAACTGCGGGTAGGGTGGGGTTCAGCGGAGTTGCGCAGTTCAATTGGGGCTGGCGAGGCGGGTGAAGCAGACTTCGGCGGCTCAAACTCCGGTGCGTCCTCCTCATGGTCCCGTGAGCGCAGGAAGTACGCGGAGGACAGCATGGACGAGCTGGCATAGACGGTAGGAGGATCGGCAAACTCCGGCAGCGTGCCGGCGACGTAGAAGTGCGGTGCGTGACCCAGCGAGATGGTATGTACCTGGCGGGTGGCAACCAGGCCGCGAAGCACTTCGCGCACCTTGCTGCGCGCGGTGAGAGGAGCAAGGAACAGCTCGACCTCTTCCATGCTGGCCGCGATCACTGCCTGCAGATAGATGGAAGCAAGCACCGAAATCGCTGTGACCTGCGAGGTGGAGGCGCCTTCGGCAATGGCTTTCTGGTAACGCGTGCGGAGCAGTTGCCACTGGGCAGGCTGGCCGGGGGCTGAAACAACCGGGATGATGCGAAGCTGCTGCCAGAGCTCGGTGATGGCGCGCAAAACCGCGCCTTCGGTCACTTCCCGGCCCAGTGCATGTTTCAGCTCGGCGATGGTGGCGTCGCCCGTCTCCAACTGTTTGTACGCCTGCACGGCCAGTTGCGAAACTTGGCGTGAGCCGGTCAGTTGCGGGCTGCGGCGCCAGTCGCGGTCGCCCCTTAGCGCATACACGTAAGGCAGAACCCAGCTCGCCACTACGAAGTCTTGCAGCTCACCCGGCTGTCCCAGAAGGTTCAGCCGGACGGCCACGTCGTCCTTCTCCAGGCGCACCAGCAGCTCTTCGCCTACAGTAATATGGCTGGGATCGGGGGTCGCGTTCTGCCGTCCGGCTACAGCCTCCACAAACGAAGGCGCGATGGAAGAGGAAAACTGCCTCCGGGGCAAGAAAAGACACAATCCGGTCTCTTCCATCCACGTTCGGGCGTCCTCCAGTGTGAGTACCCCGTGTCCGTTCTGGCGCATCCTGTCGGCGCGCGATGCTTCCAATTGCTCTGCTGTCAAAGAAAAACCTCACTTCCAGGCTGGCGTTGTCGCCGGGCAGTCCCTGCTCCTGAGAGGGGAGGGTTGCCACCTTCCTAATGTTACCTATTTTTCAGGTGCGATGGAAGGCCCGCTGGATCTCCTTCCAAGAATACAGCAAAGCTATTGGACGTCCATGCGGGCAACTCGTTGGGTGGCTAGTTTTTGCCAGTTCCAAGAGTAACCACTCCATACGAGCCGGGTCAAGGGCAGTGTTGACCTTGATGGCGGAATGGCAGGCGATGGAGGCGGCAATGCGTGTGCGCAGAGCTGTAAGATCCTCATTTTGCTTGGGTTCGTCAGAATCAGCGCCGGATTGCTCAATGACCTCGGCCAGCATCCGCTCCAAGGCCGCTCCCTCCAGGCCCACCGGCGCCGCCTTGACCGCAAGTGTTTGTGGGCCAAAGGGTTCCACCTCAAAGCCGTTGCGGTCCAGCTCCTCGGCGATACGCGCAAAGACCACCATCTGCCAGGGCTTGAGTTCCACCAGCATGGGCATCAGGAACCTCTGACGCTGCACCTGCTCCACCTTGCGGTCGCGCAAAATTTTTTCAAAAAGTACCCGTTCATGTGCCACATGCTGGTCAATGATCCACAAACCGTCGTCGCCGGCGGCCAGAATGAACGACTCCCGCAACTGCGCCAGCGGGCGCAGCGAGCCCAGGCGATTCAGGTTGGCGGCTGCCTGCTCGGCTTCCACCTGGGCTGTAGCGGCGGCGGTCGCCGTCAGCGGGCCTGGCCCATTCGCCGTTGCCCTGCCGGGACTTGGGGAGCAACCGTCCATGCCGGATGGATCGGCCGGCTGGAACAGCGCGGCGGCAGCCTCGCCCCACGCTTTTTGATCCCCCCATCCGCCGGGATTCAAGGCCCGGGCGTCAAAGGGAAGTCTGCCGGGAACGGGCGCTGGCAGCCGCGGCGTGAGTTGGAAGGGTTCGGCTTCCGCCTCGGCGATCTGGAACGCCCCCGGATCGGAGTCAGTCGGCTGTGCACTGTCTGGAAGACCGGGCAGTGGCGAGGCGGCCGGGGGCATCAGCGAAGGGCTGGCGGCAGGGGAATTGTCCAGCGCGGCCAGGAAGCCGGCCGCCGGGCGCGCCTGGATCAGCGCCGTCCGCAGGCTGTCGCGCACAAAGTCGTGGACCAGACTCTGCTGACGGAAGCGCACCTCGGTCTTGGCGGGATGCACGTTCACATCCACTTCTTCGGGAGGCATTTCGAGGAAGAGCAACACTACCGGGAAGCTGGTGGGAGGAATCACGTTGCGATAGGCCTCAGTGATTGCGTGAAGCAGCAGCCGGTCGCGGATAAGACGCTTGTTCACAAAGATATAGATCGAGTTCCTGTTGAGTTTTTGCAGCTCCGGCCTGGAGTAGAAGCCGGTCAGCCGCAAAACGCCTGGGTCGCGGGCGGGCTGGGCGGAATCTCGCTTCCAGGGGGGCGGGTCGGGCAGACCGGCGTGGGCGAGGGGGGTCTCGGCGGCCACCGGCAGCAGTTGAGCGAGCGTGTCCTTGCCGAAGATCTGGTAGATGCGCTCCGCGGTGCGCGCCACCGGCGGCGCGGAGACGATGGTGTGCGTGGCCGAGACCAGCTCGAAGTGTTTCTCCGGGTGGGCCAGCGCGTAGTGGGTCACCAGGGCTGTGACGTGGGCCAGCTCGGTGGACTCTGCGCGGAGGAATTTGCGCCGGGCCGGGGTGTTGAAGAAGAGATCCGCTACGGCCAGCGTGGTTCCACGGGGCAAGGCAGCGTCGTCCACGTGGAGAATCTTGCCGCCGGCGATTTCGACGCGGGTTCCGGCGTCCGCCGCGGCGGATTCTCCGGTAGCTGTTTCCAGGGTCACGCGGGCTACCGAGGCGATGGAGGGCAGCGCCTCGCCGCGAAAGCCGAGGGTGGCGATGGAGAGCAGGTCGTCGGTGGTGCGCAGCTTGGATGTGGCGTGGCGTTCGAAGGCCAGCAGGGCATCGTCGCGGTTCATGCCCTGGCCGTCGTCGGTGATGCGGATGAGGCGGCGGCCGCCGGCCTCGACTTCGACGCGAATGCGGTTGGCGCCGGCGTCCAGGGCATTCTCCAGCAGTTCCTTGACCACGGAGGCCGGGCGATCGACAACCTCGCCGGCGGCGATCTGGTTGGCAACCTGGTCGGGGAGAATGCGGATGCGGCCCATAAGGTCTTAGGGTAACGCAGAAGACAGGGAACAGGGATCAGGGAACAGTGGTCAGTTGGTGACGCGCGGGATATTGTCTATAGCGGCTTCCAGGCGTCACCGGAGACTTGAGCTGTAAGCTCGTCCATTTCTTGTGCGGATAGGACTTCTGCCATATAAAGCTCGTCTGTTTCATAAAGCTCAAATGGGTTCTTGACGGCTAATAGAATCCCTCCTTCATGCGGCCCTGCGACGGCGAAGGCCATAGCGACGTCTTTCATTGGATCGAATTCATGAATATCCCGAATCCTCGACCATTCGCGAGCTTTGATGGCCGTGAAGATTTCGACCAGATTCGACCTGTGGAATGCACTTCCAACCTCGGAGTACTTGTGACCCACTATCGTCGTTCCGCAGGCCGAACAAACTGGCGCTAGCTGGCGAATCATTGCGGCTGTGGCGTCGGTTGTTTCTTCTTCACGCGCGGGCATGCATTTCCCTTCCCATACAGGCAACATACGGCGCCACATAGGACAGGCCGGAATCAAGCAGATTCGATCGTAAAAACCTTCTGCTTGTGCTGGAATTCAACCCTGAACTGCTCGAAAAACCCCGCCTGGCCGAGCAGCCCGAGGCCAATCGAGTCCACGCCGTTGGTAAAGCCGGAATAGGCCGTAAATGCTATTCCACTTCCAAGATCAATCGCGATGGTGTCGTAGTAAGTTACGTTTGCCTGGCTCCCTACTCCGCCGGTCAGCGCCTTGGGCAGCTTCAGAACATCCAACTTGAGCAGAATCGCCAGGCTCAGCGGGAACAAACAGGCATCTGCGCCGGAGTCGGGGAGCACCATACTCCGGATCGACTGGCCGTTGGTTGCCGTGAGGGTAGCGGAGGCTAGCGGCCGGAATGCTGTTGTTCCCTGAGGATGCGCTTCGTTTGGCGGAAGGGGAATTGAGGCGTATGGGTACGAGGCTCTTGCCATCTTCGCTCAGAGGAACATCGCCGAGTTCCGATCGGGAACGCGCACCATGAGCGGGAGCTTCTCGCCCTTTTCCTGGGCTTCGTTGAGAACGGCTTGAGCGTCCACGCCGAAAGCAATGGCCTTGTGCTGCTTCTCAGAGATGGCTACCCATGCGCCTGCGGGGATGTCCTTGAGCAATTCCGAAAGATCGGCAATGGTCGCGGCCATGGTTTCCTCTTCTCTGCGGGCTTCAGCGGCCTTTAGATGCCCATGCCGAACTCGCTGGCTTGCTGTTCGCCGGCGTTGGCGTAGAAGTCGTAGGGAGTGCGGCGCTTGAACTTGTAGCGGCTGCGCAGTTCGTTTCCCACGAAGATGCCCAGCGCGGCCACTGCCAGCCCCACCGAGAACCAGCCAATCACACGGAGGGTATTGCCTTCCCTCTTCTCTTCCGCGAGTGCTTCTTCTTCGGTTTCGAGGACTTCGTGCTCAGTGGACATGGCGACAGCCTCCTGCAGGCATGATAGCGCAGATTCGTTCCAGAAGGCATCCCATGCGGGCGGTGGCTGTACCACTTTTGTCTACTGCGTAGAGTCGATTCGGGAAAGCCACGCGGCTTTTGCCTGCTCGGGAAGGAAGCTGGCGCGGATGGAGTTGGCGGCCAATTGGCGCAACTCCGCGCGGGAAAAGCCCTGCACGGTGTGGGCCAGCTGGTACTCGTTGGCCACATCGGAACCGAAGAAAGCCGGATCGTCGGAGTTGAGCGTGACCAGGAGGCCGGCGTCGAAGTAGCGGCGCAGCGGGTGCTCGGCAAACGAGGCGCAAACCCCGGTGCGGACGTTCGAGGTCGGGTTCAGCTCCAGCGGGATGCTCCGCTCCTTCAGTTCCTGGAGCAGGTAGAAATCCCTCGTGGCCGAAAAGGCGTGGCCGATGCGCTCGGAACCGATAGAAAGCGCCTCGCGGATGGCCTCGGGGCCAGTGGTCTCGCCGGCGTGGTTGGTCAGGCGCAGGCCCGCTTCGCGTGCCTGGGCATAGAGGGCGCGGAAGGGCTCGGAGCCGGTGCGCCGCTCGTCGCCGCCCAGGCCGATGCCGATGATGGACGGGTGCGTGGCCTTGAGTTCGGCGGCCTTCAGGAAGACCCGCTCGCCCTCCTCGACCGTGAAGTGGCGGACGGCGTCGAAGATCCAGTAGAGTGAGAGGCCCAGTTCGCGTTCGCCGCGCTCTCTGGCTCGTTCGAGCCCGGCAAAGATGGGCTCAAATGCCTGGGGATCGTGATTCCGCCACATGTAGATGACGCCCACCGAAATGTAAACTTCGGCGTGGACCACGCCCTGTTCGGCCAAATGCTGCATCATGCGCCAGGCGGCCAGTTCGTAGTCCTCGGGGCCGGTGAGCAGCCGGGTGACGGCCTTGAAAGCCTCGATGAATCCGGTGAAGTCGGCGAAGCGGTAGAGCGCCTCGGCCTCGGCCAGCGTGATTGGGGCGGCATCGTGGCGGGCGCTCAACTCCACCAGCGTCGAAGGAAGGATGGTGCCTTCGAGGTGCAGATGCAGCTCGGCCTTGGGCAACTGCCGAATGAAGTCCTGAATCGAGGTCACATTTCCAGTGTAGCCGGAAGGCAATGAGCGATGAAACAGGAAACCGGCAACAGAGAATTCAGTGCGGCTGTATCTATTGGCTTTTGATTGTGGTGGCGTGGTTGTTGACGAAGGTGATGGTCCAGGTTTTGCCGGCCTGATCGTAGGTGATGGTGCGGCTGCCTTCCGATGAGCTATCCGACTGTGTCTTCTGGCCGATGGACATGCGGGTCTGCAATTCGCTCATGCCGGGAAGGACCTGGTGCGCGTCGATGGCGGCCCATACGTTCTTGGGCCAGTTGTCATAGATGGTGTGGGGATCGTCGTAGAAGAAGAGGATGTCGCTGAAGTACTCTTCCTGGCTGCTATCGATGGCGCCGATGGCGGTGGCGTAGAGGCTTGTGGCGCCGGGCAGCGCGAAGACGGCGAAAACCTGGCGGCTGCCGTGCGAGATGCCATCGTCGACCTGGGCGGGCGGCGCGGCCTTGATGACCTTCTTGATGTCGAGACGTTGCGCGGAGGGGACGACGCCGGCGGATTTCGAGAAGACGATGCGGCCCGCTTCGTAGGGGAAGTAGGGCATGGTGTAGCCGTTCTTCATCCAGACGCTGGTGTTTTGGAGCTTGAGCGCGTCATCGAAGGAAGTGGGGAACATCATGCGCACGACGGCGACGTCGTCGGGTGTGAGGTTCTGCTCAGGGTTGGTCTGGGGGGCGACGCCGGGATTGCGGCGCTGCTCGAAGACAACGAGCAGATAGATGCCGCCGATGGTGAGCGTGATCAGCGTTACGATGAGGGCTTTTTGCCAGTTCTTCAAGGGAACTCCGCGCGTCTACCGGGGCCGGGCAAACTCGGAGCGGTGACGGCTGTAGAGGAAGTAAATGAACAGGCCAATGACGAGCCAGATGACGAAACGGTACCAGGTAATGATGGGCAATCCGGCCATCAGCAGGAAGCAGAAGACCACGCTCAGCACTGGAATGATGGGACCGCCGGGAACGCGAAAGCCGCGGCGGCGCTCCGGCTCGCGATAGCGCAAGATGATGACCCCGACCGAGACCAGGACGAAGGCGAACAGGGTTCCGATGTTGGAAAGATCGGCGAGCGTGCCGATGTCGAACAGGCCGGAGGGGATGGCAACCACGATCCCGGCCACCCAGGTGGAAAAGGCGGGCGTGCGAAAGACGGGATGCACATTGCTGAAGACTTTGGGCAGCAGGCCGTCCCTGGACATGGAGAACCAGACCCGCGACTGGCCAAGCTGGTAGACCAGGATCGAGGAGAGCATGCCCATGATGGCGCCAAACAGGACCACCAGCCTGATCCAGTGGAGCGAATGGCCGCCGGGGAGGATGGAGAGCTTCCTGAGCGCGTTGACCACCGGCGCGGCGTCGCCCACCATCGAATGCCAGGGCACCAGGCCGGTGAGGCAGACGGCTACGGCGACATAGAGCACAGTGCACACAGCCAGCGTGGCGATGATGCCGATGGGCAGGTCGCGCTGCGGGTTACGGCATTCCTCGGCCGCGGTGGAGACGGAGTCGAAGCCGATATAGGTGAAGAAGATGATCGATCCGCCGGTCAGCACTCCCGACCAGCCGTTGGGCATGAACGGATGCCAGTTGCCGGGATGGATGAAGCCGATGACCGCGAAGACGAAGATCAGGATGGCGATGAGCTTGAGCCCCACCATGGCGTTGTTGGTGCTGGCCGACTCGCGAATGCCGCGTACCAGGATCACGGTGAGGACGAGAACGACGAGAAACGCCGGGATGTTGAAGCCGAGGTGCCAGCCGGGATGATAGAGCCAGTTGCCGCCCAGGTCCTGCAGGCCTTCCGGCAGATATGCGGGTGATATCCATATGGGCGAGGGATGCAGGCCGAACCAGTCCAGAAGGTCGACCACATGGGCGGCAAAACCGACGCTGACGGTCATGTTGGAGCCGGCGTATTCCAGGATCAGGTCCCAGCCGATGATCCAGGCGATCAGCTCTCCCATGGTGGCGTAGGTGTAGGTATAGGCCGAACCGGCGATGGGGATCATGGACGCGAGTTCGGCATAACACAGCCCTGTGAGCGCGCAGACGATGGCCACCAGGATCAGCGAAAGAGCGATCGCGGGACCGGCGCCCGGCCGTCCGGCCAGTTCTGTGTGGGTGATGATGTAGTGGATCAGCGGCGTATTGCGGATGCTGGGGTCAGGGAACTTCTCCCCGGAGATGGCCGTGCCGATGACCGTGAAGATGCCCGAGCCGATGACGGCCCCGATGCCCAGCGCGGTCAGCGACCACGGGCCCAGAGTTTTTCTGAGCCTATGCCCGGGTTCTTCCGAGTCCCGGATGAGCTTATCGATCGACTTGCGGGCAAGCAGTTGGCTGGCCAGGGCAGTGCTCCTCATCCCGTAGGTTGTGGGGTCCTGTCAATGGCGGACTTCCGCCGGTTGCGGGCTTGTTGCCTGGTTCAAGATGCCTTGGCAGCAGTGTACAGGATCAGAACTCCCCATGGAACGCCCCCCTCTGCAGATTGGGTTCCGGCAAGTCAGCTCCGCACCAACACGCAAGGAGAGAGGCTACCTGGTTTTTGGGAAAGGGGCTCCGGGTGTGCCGTATTGGGCCGCGCCGGAACCCTGTTCAGTGCTGGAGCGGCTGGTTACCGTTTCGACACTCCGCGTGCCAACTTCTTCAGTTTCTTCTTGTTTGCTCCGCGCGGCGTGGTCCGCTTCGCCTTGGGGGCAGCCTTCTTGCGGGCGATGCGTTTCAGCTTCTTGCGTTCCAGCTTGTCTTCGACTTTGGTGGTGTCGGCCACGTGTAACCTCTTTCGCTGCAATCTGTTCAGGGTTTCCCGCAAATCGGGTCGATGTGACTTATAGGATAACAGGGAATTCGCCGGGGCGAAAGCGGCATCCGCGCGCATTTGCCAGCGCCCTTAAGCCGGATTCAGGACGGCATCGCAGCCATTTCCAGCGTACAATAGAAATAGACCCGCATTTGGGATAAACCAGCCTGCTCGGCTCCGGCCGTCCTACCGCTTCTGACGAGCTCCGCACCGCACGCAACAATCAACCTGTTCACCGGAGTTCTTCATGCGTTCCAACCAGATACACCGCGCGCTCGCGCACGGAATGAACCGATTTGAAGTCTGCCAGCTTGTATCAAAAGGCGTAAAAGCCACGCATAAGACCGGCGCGCGCTTTGAAGATTCGATTAACGATGTGTTGCACTATCTGGGCACCCACGAGACGCCCAGGGAAGATCTTCACCCGGCAATCCCGCAAATCAGCGTCAAGAGCCTCAAGCCCGCCGCATAGCACTATTCCCGATTGGCAGAGTTCAGAGTCGCGTTTGGGCGCATAAAGCAGAAGAGGGACGGCATCGCTGCCGTCCCTCTTCTTTTTGATTCCATTCAAGTTGCTCGGACTTAATCCTTAGACAACCTGGACGTTCTCAGCCTGCCAGCCCTTGGGGCCCTTGGTCACGTTGAACTGGACCTTCTGGCCNNTGCAGCGAACGGAAACCGTTCGACTGGATGGCAGTGTGATGGACGAAGACGTCCTCGCCGTTTTCACGGCTCAGAAACCCGAAACCCTTGGCATCATTAAACCACTTGACTGTGCCTGTTTCCATTGTGTGTTGCTCCTCTGATACTGAATTACCGTCCGAACGCAATGTGGAAGTGTTGCGTGCAGGCGGTAACCGGAACAGGCAAGAACTTCAGATCGAATTCTACGATTGAATTAAGTGTACCACGGAACGGTCAGGCGCCCCGGACCATTTGGCCGGATGGAGCGAATGGTTTGGCCGGGAGGGTTCCGTTTTGGGGTCCGATTGCCTGGAAGGTGCGGCAATCGGCAGGGAGCGCGGGGGACAGGGTAAACTCTTTCTGGCCTGGAGGGGTAAAACTTTTGACCTACGAAAGCAGCCGGGTGCTGGTCCTGAACCCCGGATCGACGTCGACGAAGTTGGGGGTCTACACCCGGGCGGGCGCCGAGCTGGTGCGGACGCTCCGGCATGGAGACGAAGAGTTGGCGCGCTTCCGTGGGCGGCCGATGGTGGCGCGGCTGGAGTATCGGGCGGGGCTGATCGAGCGCGAACTGGAAGCGGCCGGGTACTACCAGGCAGGGCTCGGCGTGGCCCGGTTTGCCGCGGTGGCTGGACGGGGAGGGCTGCTGCCACCGCTCTCCTGCGGCACCTACGTGGTGGACGAGGCGATGGTCGAAGAGCTGCGGCTGGCGCGGCGCGGAGAGCACGCGTCGAACCTGGGGGCCTTGCTGGCGCTCAAGTTCGCGCAGGCGGCGGGGGTGAACGCGTACATTGTGGACCCGACGACGGTGGACGAGTGGCAGCCGTGCGCGCGCCTCACCGGCTCACGGCTGGTGGAGCGTACCTCGATCGGCCATGCGCTGAACACCAAGGCCGTGGCGCGACGGTTTGCGCGGGAACAGGCGCGGGCGTACGAGGCGCTGCGGCTGATTGTGGTGCACATGGGCAGCGGGATCACCGTTTCGGCGCACCGGGACGGACGAATGATCGACAGCAACACCATCGAGGAAGGCCCGTTCGGCCCGGACCGTACCGGGGGGCTGCCGGTGCGGGCGCTGATCAAGCTCTGCTTCAGCGGCAGGTTCACGCAGGCTCAGCTCGATCGCCACGTCTTCGGCGACGGCGGCCTTTTCGCCTACCTGGGCACGCGCGACCTGATCGAAGTGGAACGGCGGATCGGCGCGGGCGACGGTGAGGCCGCGGCGGTTTTTGAAGCGATGATCTACCAAATCGCCAAGGAGGCCGGAGCGATGGCCGCGGTACTCCAAGGCAAGGTGGATGCGGTGCTGCTGACTGGTGGAATGGCTTACTCGGAGAGAGCGGTGAAGCTGCTCGGCGGCTACGTGGAGTGGATTGCCCCGATCAGGGTTTATCCCGGCGAGGATGAGTTGCAGGCGCTGGCCGAAGGGGTGTTCCGGGTGCTCGACGGCGAGGAGACGGCGAAGAGGTTGGGTGCGCAGGCGGCGGTGGACGGCGCGGTTTGAATCACCGGCTTTGGGCTTCCGCTTGCAATCTTGCAGGATCTCCCAGGTCTCAAAGGCGAGACCTGGAACACCCGGATTTCCGATGTGGGCCATATGCCGATGAGGGCTAAACGAGGGGAGTGTGTCATTGTGCATAGATTCACCATCTTCAACTACGGTCAAATTTGAATTGGCTAAAGCTCAACGCGAGTTGGAGGTTCGGCCTTAAGAGAAGAGGAGTCCTCCGTGTTCTGCGCGGCTTTCCTTACCCCGCTGGTATGCATGCTTCTCCTTCTAATTAGTCATGGCCTATCTGGTCAGGGGCTGCCTGTGAGCGCGCCTACGCTCCTCATCAAGAGCGGCACTCCCGTGGAGCTTCAATTGGCGGAAACGATCTCTTCCGCGCATACGCACAAGAGCGACCATCTTGATTTTGCAGTCGTGAAAGACGTGGCAATCGGAGGATTCACGGTAATCCGGACAGGGACCGTGGCCATAGGTTCGGTGATCGGAGTGAAAGGCAGGCGCCCTCTGGGCATGGGGGGCGACGTGATTATCAAGCTCGATTCGGTGCAGCTCACTACCGGCCAGTGTGTCGGGTTAGTTGCGCGCAAGGAGTTCAAAGGAAGATCGCGCACCGTTCGAATGGGAGTGGAGATGGCCATCGCAGTGGCATTTTACTGGCCCGCCGCCCCGGTGTTCCTGTTGTCGCGTGGCCGGGAGAGCACGGTTCTGAAAGGCGCAGACCTGACAGCGTACACGAAGGACGATTCTTCGGTGGAGACGGAGGATCTGCCCAGATCGCGGGAAAGTGTTTCGGAACTGAGCGAGATGATCAGCCTGCTGCCGACACGAGTTCTGACTGGCGAAGGGCGCGAGGGCGATATGCTGAATCTGATCTTCATGGCCAGGGAAGACGATTTACAAGTGGCCTTTGCGCGGGCCGGTTGGCTAAAAGCGGACAAGTCCATACCTCAAATCGTTTGGCGTCTGATGTGGCAGCGAATGCACTACACGAAGTTGCCAATGGACCATCTTTACGTCTTTGGAAGGACGCAGGACTATTCATTCGTGATGCCTGACCCTAAGTCGATCGTGGCGCGGCGGCACCACCTGCGCATCTGGAAAACAGATCGTGAGGTGGATGGCATTCCGCTGTGGGTTGGCGCGGCCACGCATGACGTCTCGATCGAGTTTGTGAAGCACAAGTTTGGGATCTTTCACAAAATCGACCCAAATGTGGATGCGGAGCGCGACTTCATCGCCGGGAACCTGGCAGAGACATGGCAACCTGCTCGCGCGGAGTACATGCATTGCGCGAAGTCTGTTTTCAGCGCCCAAACTGCCACCGGACAGGGATATTACTCCGACGGCAGAATGCTTTTTCTGGAACTGACCCGGAAAAACGCACCCATGAAGGGAGCAACGGAAATTGCCGGGAATTTGCGGTAGAACGGCGGGGAGTTGGAGGTCAGGTGCTGGATGCTTTGCCGGGCAGGTGGCCCGCATCTCAGGATGCCATCACAAGAATGGGCGCCCCAAGGTTTCGCCTTGCCAGGTTCCGACACAATGTGTAAAGGATGCCATGGAACTGATCGCTCGGAATCGTGAAGTGGGATACCCGGCTCTTGTGTTCAGGGAAGACTTTATAGCTTTTGCAAATTGGCGAACTTTTCCATCAGCTTTTTCATGCCGTGGCGAGAGAAGAGGACGGTGAGCTTGGCGTCTTCGCCGTCGCCTTCGCGCATCAGGACGGTGCCTTCGCCGTACTTCGAGTGGCGGACGCGCTGGCCTTTTTTGAGGCCGGCGACGCCGGTGGGTTGCGGAATGTCCATGGGCGAACGGGACGTTGCGGGGCGGGGGAATGCGCCGGGTTTGCCGAGGCCCGGCTTGCCGCCGAAGAAGCGGGCGATGTTGTCGATGGAGTTGGGCGCTTGCGGTGCTTCCGCGCTTTCACCCTTTGGACCGGCTGCGGGACTGGACGAGGCTGGGTTGGTTCCCTGGCCGGATGAGGGGGTTTTGGCGCTACCGGTCATCCAGGAGGCGACGAAGGGTTTGGAGGGGGAGGGTTTGGCGCTGGCTCCGAACACTTTGCTGCCGGTTCCCAATCCCTTGCCGCCGGCTGCGGCGGTGCGCTGGGATTCCTGGCTTTCGTCTTCGTAGTTGTAGTGTTGGTCGGCGAATTCGCTGAATTGGCTGCGGCGGCGGGCGGGGCCGTAGCCAGTGGCGTACGTGTTGTAGGCGGGGGTGGACCAGGCGGGGCTCCGGCCACCGAGGTTTTCGACCAGCTGGGTGGGGACTTCTTCCAGGAAGCGGGAGGGGATGCTCATCTCCGGGGCATCGTTGCCGTAGCGGCGGCGGTAATGGGCGCGCGTGAGGATGAGGGAGTTCATGGCGCGGGTCATGCCGACGTAGCAGAGGCGGCGCTCTTCTTCGAGCTCGTCGGGATT
The DNA here is from genome assembly GCA_003139795.1 of Acidobacteriaceae bacterium. Classification (GTDB taxonomy): domain Bacteria; phylum Acidobacteriota; class Terriglobia; order Terriglobales; family Acidobacteriaceae; genus Telmatobacter. Next base: position 23,846 of record PLGM01000181.1, read on the forward strand.
GTTGAGGGTGCGGGAGTGGGGGAAGAGGCCCTCCTCGAGGCCGGCGAGGAAGACCAGCGGGAATTCGAGGCCCTTGGCGGCGTGGAGGGTCATGAGGGTGACGCGGGAGTCGGGGTCGAACTGATCGGTGTCGGAGGCGAGAGCTGCGTGGTCGAGGAATTCGGCCAGGGTCTCGCCGCGGGCTTCGGCGTCGTGGGCGGCGTTGGCCAGCTCCTTGAGGTTTTCAATGCGGCTGAAGGCTTCAGGGGAGCCTTCGGTTTCAAGGGCCTTGATGTAGCCGGTGCGGTCGATGAGGAACTTTATCAACTCGGGGAGGGTGGCGGCGTCGCCGGGGGCGCGGAATGCACTTCCGCGCTCTTGGTTTTCTTCGGCAATTTCTTTGCCGACTTCTTCCGGATCGGATTCGAAATCGGGGTCAGGTGGGGTTGGATTCCCAGGTCTCAGAGGCGGGACCTGAGGCACCCGGGGCTCGGGTGTCCGTTTGGGCATCGTGAGGAAAGGTCGTTTGGGCGCAGTGGCGAAAGGAGAGAAGTTGCCGGCGCCGGGGAGGGGGAGCTGGGGATGGTTGCTCGATTCGCCGAAGTCGAAGCCGGTTGCCGAGTCCGCGCTGGCTGCGTCGGGGCTGGAGGATGCTGCCGACGCCGATCCGAATTCGAAATCGGTGTCGGCGGCGTCCGATTCCGCGCTGGCGGCTACGTCGGCGGAAAGCTTGCCGGCGAAGTCGGGGTCCATCATGGCCTGGGCGTCGAGGATGAGCTGGCGGAAGGACTCGAGAGCCAGGAGGGCGCGGGTGGGAATGAGGCGATTCTGCAAGACAGCGGCCAGGGCGTCCCAGGTGGATTGGCCGGTTTCAAGGGCCAGGCGCTCGAGGGTTTCTAGAGTGGTTTTGCCGATGCCGCGGGCGGGGGTGTTGATGATGCGCTGCAGGGCCATGGAGTCGTGGGGGTTGCGGATGAGGCGGAGGTAGCCGAGCAGGTCCTTGATCTCGGCGCGCTCGTAGAAGCTGAAGCCGCCGACCATGGTGTAGGCGATGTTGTAGCGGCGCAGCGCCTCCTCGACGAAGCGGGACTGGGAGTTGGTGCGGTAGAGGACGGCACAGTGATCCGCTCCGCGGACTTCGCCGCCGGCAGCCTCAGCTTCGCGGAGGAACTTCTGGATGCGGTCGGCGATGAAGAGGGCCTCGTTTTCGCCGTCGGGGGCCTCGTAGTAGCCGATCAGCGAGCCTCCCTGGCGATCGGTCCAGAGCTTTTTCCCCTTGCGGCGGATGTTGTTGGCGACCACCGCGCCGGCCGCTTCAAGAATGATCTGCGTGGAGCGGTAGTTCTGCTCCAGGCGGACGATGTGGGCGTTGGGGAAGTCCTTTTCAAACTCCAGAATATTGCGGATGTCGGCGCCCCTCCAGGAGTAGATGCTCTGGTCCTCGTCGCCCACGGCGCAGACGTTTTTTTGCTCGCTAGCCAGCAGCTTCATGAGCTCGTACTGGGGGCGGTTGGTGTCCTGGTACTCGTCGACAAGGAGATAACGGTAGCGGCGCTGGTAGCGCTCGCGGGCTTCGCCGGAGACCCTGAGCAGGCGGACGGCTTCAAGCAGCAGATCGTCGAAGTCGAGGGCGTTGTTCTTGCGCAACTCGGCCTTGTAGCTCTGGTAAATGTGGGCAATGCGCTCGCTGTTCGGATCCTTGGAGGCGAGGTAATACTCCTGGGGATCGACCATGTGGTTCTTGGCCCAGGAGATGCGGCCGAGAACGCTGCGGGGGGTGAGTTGCTTGGTGTCCAGGCCCATGCGGCGCATGACCTGCTTGACGATGGCCTGCTGGTCGTTCTCGTCGTAGATGGCGAAGGCACGGGTGAGGCCCTCGTTGCCGACTTTGAGGGCTTCGATGTCGCGGCGCAACAGGCGGACGCAGAGGGAGTGGAAGGTGGAGATGAGGGGCTTGGCGAGGGACGAATGGCCGAGTAGCCGGTCGACGCGTTCGGCCATTTCAGTGGCGGCCTTGTTGGTGAAGGTGACGGCGAGGATGGAGTCGGGAGCGACGCCTTTTTCGCGGATGAGCCAGGCGATGCGGCTGGTGATGACCCGGGTTTTGCCGGAGCCGGCTCCGGCGAGGATGAGCAGGGGACCTTCGGTGGCCTCGACGGCGGCGCGCTGTTCGGGATTCAGGTTGTCGACGAGCGGCTGCACGGGGCAAGTCCAGGTGGGAAGGGTCCTGAGGCTAGTGTACCGGTTGGGGCGGTGGAAGGGTTGGGGCGGTGGGGTGACGCGGAGAGTGTGCGGGGCGACGGAGCGGGTTGTGGAAGTAATAATGGACAAAATGAACATTTCGTACAATCTGTACATTTTGTCTATTTTGATCATTCTTGGAGTATGATGGGTACATGCCAACTATGTCTGCAACCCAAGCCAAACAGAATTTTGCAGCTTTGATCGATGCTGCGCAACGCGAGCCGGTGCGCATTCAGCGGCACGAGCGGGATGTGGCCGTGCTGGTGTCGGCGAATGAGTGGGAAAAGATCCATAAGATGCGTGTGGAGCAGTTGATTCGCTTGACCGAGGAGGCAGGCCGCTTCGCTGCATCCAAGGGCATGACGGATGAACTGCTTGAGCAACTTTTGGCCGACGAGGAATGAGACGGCTCGTCGTTGTGGATACAAACGTCTATGTGAGCCGCCTGCTTAATCCACTTTCTGTGCCTGGGCGAGCAGTTGCGAAGGCGTTGGAGGAAGACCGGTTACTGGTTTCGACGGCCACCTTGATGGAATTGCAAGTGGTGTTGCGGCGCCCGAAATTTGCTCCGTATATTCCGCCTGGCTATGTGGAATCGTTCCTCGAACAGGTTCTCTCAGTCGCCATTCCCATAGAAATCCATGCGCCTATCCGCGCCTGCCGCGACCCTCGCGACGACAAGTTTCTTGAGGTTGCCGTGCATGGGCGAGCCGATGCCATTGTGACAGGAGACCGCGACCTGCTGGAGTTGCATCCATTTCGAGGGATAGCGATTCTCACGCCGGCGGAGTACCTGGAGCGGGAATAGGACTGGATGGCGACCAGTTATTCTGAAGAAACCATGACTCTCCCAATCAAACCAGGGATCTCCGGCGACGAGTCCTCGCCGCCGGGGTGGAAGCCTGTACGCCGTGCGGCCGTTTACTGCGGATCGGCTAACGGTAACGATCCTGCTTTTCTTGCCGAGGCTGTGGCGCTGGGCGAGGCGATTGCCGCGGCGGGGCTGGGGCTGGTGTATGGCGGGGCCAGCGTGGGGCTGATGGGCGCGGTGGCCGATGCGGCGCTCAAGAGCGGGGCAGAGGTGATCGGCGTGCTGCCGGATGTGCTGGCGAGCAAGGAGATTGCGCACACGGGGTTGAGTTCGCTGGAGCTGGTGACCACGATGCACGAGCGAAAGGCGCGAATGGCGGAACTGGCGGATGCATTTCTGGTGCTGCCGGGCGGCTATGGGACGCTGGAGGAACTGCTGGAGGTGGTGACCTGGGCGCAGTTGCGGTTGCATGACAAGCCGTGCATCCTGATCAATACGGCCGGGTACTGGGATGGGCTGCTGGCGTTTTTGGATACGGCAGTCGCGGCGGGGTTCTTGAAGCAGAAGAACCGGGGGTTGCTGCGGGTGGCTGGGAACGCGGTTGAGGCGGTGGGGATGGTGGTTGGGGGCTTTGGCCTGGGCTAGGGAACCTCTGCGCAGGTGCCTGATTTCTAAGCGAAGAATTGGGCGCGAAAGATTTTCAGCATTTGGACCAAGAATCGTT
>PLGM01000021.1 GCA_003139795.1 Acidobacteriaceae bacterium
CATGCGCTCAGATTACCCGTTCCAAAAATCGGATCAAGTACCTCTCTTGAGGCAGCATCAAGACGCTAAACAAATACACGCCGGCTTCATCGTGGCGTCGCCCATGTCGTTGAGCTTCGGCAACCAGACGGTCAACACCACCAGCGCCCCGCAGACCGTCACCCTGACCAACACGGGCGACGAACCGGTCACAAATGCGAACGATTTCTATTTTGACTGCTATGCTTCATTGGATGGTTTCAACGGGGTTACGGACTGCCCAGCCTCCTTGCCCTCCGGCGATAGCTGCCAGATCCAGGTGACGTTTGCGCCCAACCTGAGCCAGGTGGGGCTGCAGTCCGTCCCGCTTGCCGTTTGGTGGTGCATATATGAGCAGACTTCCTGCACGGTGGCCGTCACCGGGACGGGTGTTCTGCCTTCGAGCGCGGGTGGCACGCAGTCCGTTGCGCTCTCGGCGACTACGCTCAACTTCGGCACCGAGGCCGTGGGAACCGCCGGCGGGGCGCAGACAGTTTATCTGACCAACACCGGTAGTTTGCCGCTGACCTTCCTCACACCCACCGTCACGCTGACCAGCAGCCAGGGCAAGGCCGCGGACTTCCAGGTGGGCGGCTATGCCTATGGCGTTGGAGCCATCACCAACCCACAGGCCTTTAACTACTTTTCAGTAATCCTTACACCCTCTGCGGCGGCCACGGAGACGGCTACGCTCACCATCCCCATTGCCGGTTCGTCGACGGTCTTCACCGTGAGCCTCGTGGGCCAGGGCGTGGCGAACACGCAGACGCTGGAATTCCAGCCTGGCAACTGGATATTCCCCGACCAGCCGGTGGGAACCACCAGTGCCGTTGAGACCTTCTACATCTTCAACGCCGGTAACACGCCCTTCGTGGTGGATCGCGCGCTGGCCTCGGGCGACTTCTCCGTTACCGGCGGGAACTGCCCGGGATCGACGCTGCCACCCGCAACCGCGCCCGGCTACGTAATCAACACCTACTGCTATGTCTATGTCGTCTTCGCCCCCAGCCAGACCGGCCCGCGCTCCGGCACGCTGACGGTGATCGACGCCGCCTCTGCGACGCCGCAGACCATTCCGCTGTCCGGCAATGGCATTACTGCCGCTGGAGTGTTCACCGTAACACCGACGCAGCTCGACTTCGGAACCCTGGTCAAGGGAACATCGAGCGCAGTGCAGTACGTGACCCTGACCAACTCGGGCGACATCAGTATCAACTTCACCGCCGCATCCACGACCGGCGACTACGCCATCACGTACAACAACTGTGGCACGCCCTACACCATTGGGCCGGGCGCCTCCAACTGCCAGATCGGCGCCACCTTTACGCCCACGGTGACCGCCAGTCCCGACAACGGAACCCTGGTGCTGACCACAAGCGCGGGCTCGCAGACGATTACGCTCACCGGCGGCGGCGAGGCGGGCACGCTGGCCAGCGGCCTCTCGCCGACCTCAATCAACTTCGGCCAGGCTCAGGTCAACCAGACCACACCCTATGTTCCGGTATATGTGCGCAACTCCGGCACCGAGACGTTCACGTTCAGCACAGCGGCCACGGTGACCGGGAATTTCTCGCTCAGCGATCAAACTTGCGCCACCGCCGGTTCGGGAACGCTTGCTCCGGGCCAGGACTGCTATATCTATCTCTACTTCACGCCCGCGGCGACTGGCACACTCACCGGAACACTCACGGTGAAGTCCAATGCCGGGACACTGACGGCGGGCCTCACAGGCATGGGCGTATCGGTTTCCACCACGCCCACGTACTTCAGCCCCCCGGCAGTCTCGTTCGACCAACAGGCGGTCAACTCCATCTCCGCGCCGATCACAGTGAGCTTCTCATACGGCGGCACCAGCCCGACCTTCGCCCTGACCGGCGCAAGCATCACCGCGGGCAGCGCCAACTTCCAACTGGCCTCGGGCGCCAATGCCCTGAACACCTGCTCGGCCAGCCAGGGCTCGACCACCAGTTGCCAGGTCAACGTGGTCTATTCGCCGAGTGCAGCCAGCTACGAGACCGGCACACTCACCGTCGCTTCCAGCGTAGGGTCGTTTCCCGTCACGCTCTCCGGCTACGCGCCCCCGGCCTCGGACACCGGCTACCTCTCGCCCAGTGCGCTCAGCTTCCCGTCCCAGGTGGTCAACACCACCTCCACCAACCAGCAGACCATTTATCTCTATAACACCGGGGCCGCGTCTTTCACCGTGGGCACATTGGGCGGCACCGACTTTGGCTCTACCTCAGAGTTCGGTATTTACGGTGGCGCCGGGGGTGGCTGGGACTCCTGTTCGGGTCAGACCCTGGCCCCCGTCGATAGCACGACTGCTTCTGGCGGCTCTTGCTATGTCTACGTGCAGTTTGCTCCCTCGGCCGTCGGAACGCGCACCGGGACGCTGTCTGTCCCCGTCACCTATTCCGACGGCACCACGGGCAGCTTTACCGCCGGCCTCACCGGCATCGGCGTGGCGCAGTACAACGAGGCTGTGCTCAGCCCAACCCTGGCCACCTTCCCGGATGCCGCCGTGGGGACGTTCATCCCCGGCAACGCGCAAACCTTCTATCTCACCAACTCAGGCAACCTGCCCTTCACCGTAGGCAATCTCACCAGCACCAATGTGATTATCGGGTTGACCGCATCGGGCGACTTCACCGACCTCGGCGGCTATGGTTATGACGGATGCAGCCTCGCGACCGTCAACGCTGGAAGCAACTGCTTCATCGAGGTCTATTTCCTGCCCCGCAACGCTGGAACCAGAACTGGCTCAATCGTCTTCCCGGTTACCTACGCCAACTCGTCCACACCCGTGATGTTCACGGCGACGCTGACCGGCAACGGGATCGCGGCAAATCCGGCGATTGCGATCAGTCCGGCCGGCATCCAGTTCGACACGGTCACCGTCAGCGCGGGCGTCTCGTCCAATTACCAGCCCATCACTGTGACCAACACCGGGAACGTGCCCGTCACCTTCACCAATGCCACGCTTACCACCGGCTTCAGCATGGCGTATGACTACTGCACGGGCCCCGCGATCAACCCCGGCGCCAGTTGCCAATACTATGTGTACTTCAACCCCACCACCACTGGCACATTTTCGGGCTCGCTCAGCATCACTGACAACGCCCCGGGCAGCCCGCAGAAGGTAGCGCTCAGCGGCACCAGCCTCGCGGCAACTTCCGAACTCCAGTTCTCGCAGACCACTGTCTCGTTCGGAAACCAGTTGCTCAACGCCGCCAGCAGTTCGGTGACCGTAAATCTGATCAACCGAGGAACCGATGCGGTTACCATCAGCACGATTGCGCTCGCGGGGACCGACCCTGGCGACTTCTCCGAGACGGACAGCTGCGCCGGAAGCAACCTGGCCGCCAACAGCATCTGCACCATCACCCTGACCTTCACGCCCTTGGCGACCGGTTCCCGCACGGCGACCCTGACCGAGACCGACACCGGAAGCGGCGGACCGCGGTCCATCAGTCTTTCCGGTTCGGGAATCAACGCTTCCACCGCGATCACGTTCTACCCGGCTGCGCTTACCTTCAGCTCAACCGAGCCGGTCGGCGAGGGCAGTCCGCAGCAGTTCTTCTCCGTAACCAACATCGGCGTGAACCCGGTTACGATCAGCGCGGTTTCCTCCACGAACGCGACTGCTTTCCCGATCGCCCAGAATGGCTGCACCGGCAATACGCTGGCTACGGGCCAGTCGTGCTTGATCGTCGTGCTGTTTACTCCCGCCTCGGCCGCGAGCCTGTCAGGGTACATCGACGTCACCGACAACGCCTCCGGCTCACCCCAGAAGTTGCCGGTGAGCGGCACCGGAATCGCCGAACTGACCAGCGCTGTTACGTTGACGGCAACGCCGACCAGTGCGGCGTATGGCAGCCTCTTCACACTCGTCGCCACTGTGAAAGACCAGAACAGCAATCCGCTTACCAACGGCCGCGTGACCTTCTATGACGGCACGACCGCGCTGGCAACGGTGCAGGTGGTCAGCACGACTTCAGGCGGCGGAGTGATCGGCACGGCCACCCTGAAGACCATCCTTGTGCCGCTTGGCTCGAACAGCATCACGGCCAAGTATGCGGGCGGCGATGCGACCAGCACCTCCGCGCCCGCCCTGGTTACCGTAACTGGAACCTATCCGAGCACCACCACGTTTGCCTCCTCTGGGAGCGCGGGAGACTACACCTTTACCGGGACGGTTTCCGGCGCCGGTCCGCTGACTCCAACCGGCAGTGTTACCTTCACGGATGGCACGACAGATCTCGTTCCGGGGACTGCGGCGATTAACCCAACGACGCTGGCGCAGACGTTCGCCGCGGCTCCCACAATTACCGGATTGAATCCTCCAGTCGTTGTAGCCATGGCGGACTTGAACGGGGATGGAATACCCGACCTGGTCACGGGCACCCAGACCAACGGGCTCCTGGTTCAGCTTGGCAACGGCGACGGCACATTCCAGGCGCCAACGAGCATCACCGCCGGGGGAGTCTCCGGGCAAAGCGGTTTCGGCGTTTTAGCGGGTACCACTATCGTATTCGGCGATTTCAACGGCGATGGCAAGGTGGACATCGCATTCGTTGAGTGCGCCAACGCCAGCAGCACCTGCGCGGTCGGAGTCCTTCTGGGCAACGGCGATGGCACGTTCCAGAAGGAGCGCTACTACGATCAGAGTTACCTAATCGGGGGAATCGCGGTCGGGGATTTCAATGGCGATGGAATTCTGGATATCGCCGTGGCGAATTACGGAAACGGGACCGTCGACCTGATTCTGGGCAACGGCGATGGCACGTTCCAGGAACCGCTGAGTACCTCAATGCCGGCAGCGAGTTCGATTGCGGCGGCAGACTTGATTGGCAACGGCAAGCTCGACCTGGTGGTTACAAATTGGGCCTACGGTACCGTGAGCGTCCTTTTGGGGAACGGGAATGGCACCTTCCAGGCGGCACAATCCTATTCCACACCGGCTTCCGGTTACCCAAACAATGCAACGCTTGCCAGCTTGCGGAGCAACGGCAAGCTGGACATCGTGATACAGGATTACTATTACGGCGTCAGCGTTCTCCTGGGCAACGGTAACGGAACTTTCCTGCCGGCATCGGCCGTTTACAGCCCGATTTCGCCGTCCGCATTGCAAAGCATAGCCGTTGCCGACGTCAATGGAGACGGCAAGCCGGATCTCGTGGTTACCGATAACGGCAGGGTGGTAGTCTCCGTGTTGGCAGGCAACGGAGATGGCACGTTCCAAGCGCCCAATTCCTACCCAACCGGCGCAACTCCAGTCGGCGTTGCGATTGCCGACCTGAATCACGACGGCCGGCCCGATATAGCGGTTGCAGATCTTTCAGGCCCATCCGTCACCATCCTTCTCAACCAGGTGACGCAGACGGCGACGCTGAGCAATGCCGTCGTTCCCGGCACCGGGACGCACGCCGTCTCGGGCGCCTACTCCGGCGACACCAACTTCGCTGCCAGCACCTCGAACACGCTGCAGCTTGCCGCCAGCCTTGTGACTCCCACCATGCAGTTGGCCGGCCTGCCCAGCACGACCGTTGCCTGGGGCCAGGCGCTGAGCGTGAGCGTGACCCTGACCGGGCCGCTCTCGTTCGTCCCCGATCCCACCGGCACCGTCAGCTACACCATCGACGGAGGGACAGCACAAACTGCAACCCTTGCCAGCGGCGCGGTCACCATCCCCATTAGCCAACTGAGTGTAGGTGCGCATTCCATCGCCGTCAGCTACGGCGGCGACAAGTACTACACCACTCTGGCGGCGCAAACCCTTCCGGTCACTGTCATCAAGGCAAACCAGACCATCACTTTCAACACGCTGCCCAACGTAACCTATGGCGTCGCTCCCATCACTCTCTCCGCCACCTCCACCTCCGGATTGGTCGTATCGTTTACAGTCACCTCCGGCCCGGCATCACTGGGCAGCACAAACAACATCCTTACCATTACAGGAGCCGGCACAGTCGTGGTAACTGCGAATCAGGCCGGAAACGCCGACTACAACGCCGCCAATGCCGTGCCCGAGAGCTTCACCGTCGGACAGGTGCCTCTCACCGTGACCGTCAACTCCGCTACCAAGATCTACGGCGCGGCACTTCCGACATTCAGCGGAACGATCACCGGTCTTGTGAACGGCGACACGCTGACAGCAACCTATAGCTCCACCGGAACCGCATCCTCGCCCGTTGGATCCTATCCCATCACCGTAGTTCTTTCGGGATCGGCGCTGGCAAACTACTCGCCCACCGTAACGCCTGGAACGCTGACGATCACCAAGGCAGTGTTGACGGTGACCGCCAACAACGCCAGCCGGGTCTACGGGGCGGCCAATCCGGCCTTTACCGACACCATCACCGGCTTCGTCAACGGCGATACGCAAACCGTTGTGAGCGGCGCAGCCTCCCTGACGACAACCGCGACGCTCTCTTCCACGGTTGGCACTTATCCAATTACGGCCGCGCAAGGCACGCTTTCGGCGTCCAACTACACATTCAACTTTGTGAATGGGACGCTGACCATTAACCAGGCAACACCCGCCATCACATGGTCCACGCCGGCACCCATTATCTATGGAACTGCGCTGAGCGGAACCCAGCTCGATGCCAGCTCGACGGTGGCCGGAACCTTCGCTTACACACCCGCCTCGGGGACGGTGCTGACCGCCGGTTCGCACACGCTCTCGGTCACCCTGACCCCGACCGACGCCACCGACTACACCACGGCGACGAAAACCGTTTCGCTGACCGTTAACCAAGCGACGCCCGCCATCACCTGGGCAACCCCTGCGGCCATTACCTACGGCACGGCGCTGAGCGCAACTCAGCTCGATGCCACCTCGGCGGTAGCTGGAACCTTCGTCTACTCGCCCGCCTCGGGCACGGTGCTCTCCGCCGGAGCGCAAACGCTTTCGGTCACCCTGACTCCGACCGATACGACCGACTACACGACCGCGACAGCAACCGTCACCCTGACGATCACCAAGGCAGTGTTGACGGTAACCGCCAACAACGCCAGCCGGGTCTACGGGGCGGCAAATCCGACCTTTACCGACACCGTCACCGGCTTCGTCAACGGCGATACGCAAAGCGTTGTGAGCGGCGCAGCCTCCCTGACGACAACCGCGACGCTCTCTTCCACGGTTGGCGCTTATCCAATCACGGCCGCGCAAGGCACGCTTTCGGCGTCCAACTACACATTCAACTTTGTGAATGGGACGCTGACCGTTAACCAGGCCACGCCCGCCATCACCTGGGCAACCCCCGCTGCCATCGCCTATGGCACGGCGCTGAGCGCAACCCAGCTCGATGCCAGCTCGACGGTGGCCGGGACCTTCGTCTACTCGCCGGCCTCGGGCACGGTGCTCACCGTCGGGGCGCAAACGCTCTCGGTCACCCTGACTCCGACCGATAAGACCGACTACACGACCGCGACAGCAACCGTCACCCTGACGATCACCAAGGCAGTGTTGACGGTGACCGCCAACAACGCCAGCCGGGTCTACGGGGTGGCCAATCCGGCCTTTACCGACACCATCGCCGGCTTTGTCAACGGCGATACGCAAACCGTTGTGAGCGGCGCAGCCTCCTTGACGACAACCGCGACGCTCTCTTCCACGGTTGGCACTTATCCAATTACGGCCGCGCAAGGCACCCTGTCGGCGTCCAACTATACATTCAACATGGTGAGCGGGACGTTGACCATCAACCAAGCCACGCCCGCCATCACATGGCCCGCGCCGGCACCCATTATCTACGGAACTGCGCTGAGCGGAACCCAGCTCGATGCCAGCTCGACGGTGGCCGGAACCTTCGTCTACACACCCGCCTCGGGGACGGTGCTGGCCATCGGAACGCACACGCTTTCGGTCACCCTGACTCCGACCGATACGACTGACTACACGACCTCGACAGCAACCGTCCAACTTACGGTGAACCCTCCGGTCGCGCTCACCACCCCCACACCGGGCACCGTGCTTGCCGGTTCCAGCGTGACGTTCACGTGGACGTCCGGCACCGGTGTCACAGATTACCAACTGTGGCTGGG
>PLGM01000333.1 GCA_003139795.1 Acidobacteriaceae bacterium
CGTCTCATAGAAGCCCCTGAGGGCCGCTCCTCGGGATTTTTGCGCGAAAGCAAGACTTCTTCCGCAGCCTCTTTAGCCCTTAAGTAAACCCAGCAAAATGAACGGTGCTTTAGCCCCTGAGGGAATTCCGGCCTCGCAAAAGAGACCTTTTCAGAGACTCCCTGGAGATTCGGATCGGACTTTCGTGCCGGGCTGAAGCTGAATTGCGGCAGATCCCGCCGCCGTCGTTTGCGTTTCCCGCAATGGCCTCTACCGCTCGCCCCAGCTCAGCTTGTTGCGCAGCGCCTCAAAGAAGCTGCCCTCGCTCAGCCGGACCAGCTTCACCGTGTGGCTGGAGCGCTGGCAGCGAACCTCATCGCCTCGATGCAGTTCAACGGCTAGCTGCCCATCCACGGTCAACAGCGCAGCGCTGGGAACGCCCTCAACCCGCACCGTAAGCAATGCGTCGCCGCGCACCACGATGGGCCGCAGCGTGAGCAGATGCGGGCAGATGGGCGTAACCACCATCGCGTCCACGTCCGGCGTCAGGATGGGACCGTTGGCGGCCAGCGTATAGGCCGTGGACCCGGTNNTCCACGGCAAACTCGCCCATGCGCGCGATGTCGCCCTTTGAAACCACCACTTCGTTCAGCGCCTCATAACTGGAGAGCTCTGCGCCCTCGCGCCGCAGTGCGGCGTGCAGCATGGAGCGCTCATCCAGGCCGTAGCAATCGTTGCACCAGCCCTCCAGCGTCGCATACAGGTCGGCCAGGCGAACCTCGGTCAAAAAACCCAGGAATCCAAGATTCACGCTGAGAATGGGCGTGCCCGTTGCGGCAAATATGCGCGCCACCGACAGCAGTGTGCCGTCGCCGCCCAGAACGATCACCAGCCCCGGCGCCAAAGCGGGCATCTCTGCCCGGTCCACCGCCCCAGCCTCCGAGGTGTACTGGCCGCCCTCCAGGTCCAGCAGCGGCTCATACCCACGCTGGCGCAGCCACCCGATCAACTCCGGCAGCAGCCGGCCGAGCTCTTCCTTCTGCGGTTTGCAAACAATCGCAACGCGAACCATGCGGTCCCAGTGTACCGGAAAGGGGCGCGCAGTCGAGCCCGGCCCGCTCTTAAAATCCCGCCCGCCGCCCATATAGCAGAAACTCCCGGTTGCCCTCCGCCCCGGTAATCGGCGATGGAATCGTCTCCACCACCTCCCACCCCAGTGACCGCACGCAATCGGCCACTCTATCGACCGCCAGCTTGTGCGCCTCCGGATCGCGCACGATCCCTCCCTTGCCCACGTGCCCGCGCCCCGCTTCAAATTGCGGCTTCACCAGGATCACCGCCTCTTGAAGCCCAGGCGCCGCCGCCATCACGGCCGGGAGCAGCAGCGTGGCCGAGATGAACGACACATCCATCGCCAGCAGCGTCAGCTTCGGACTTCCCTCCTCGGCAGCCAGAGCGCCAGGCTCAAGAAACCGTGCATTGGTGCGCTCCATCAGCCGCACCCGCGCGTCGTTGCGCAGCTTCATGGCAATCTGCCCGAATCCGGTATCGATGGCGGTCACATGCGCGACCCCATGCTGCAGCAGGCAATCGGTAAATCCTCCCGTCGAGGCGCCCACATCCAGGCACGCCCTGCCGGTCGCCGCGATCTGCCAGTGCTCCAGCGCCGCCGCCAGCTTGAGCCCTCCGCGGCTCACATAAGGCTGGTCCTCGCCCAGCAGCCGGATGGGCGAATCCTCTTGAACCGTCGTCCCCGGCTTATCCACCTTCTGTTCCCGCACCAGCACCCGGCCGGCCAGGATCAGCGCCCGCGCCCGTTCGCGGCTGGGAACCAGGCCCCGCTCCACCAGCAGAAGATCCACGCGCATTTTCGCCGCACCCGTCGTCATCTCCGCGCGACCCCCTGCCTCAAATGTATAAGGCTCTCCTTCGTCGGCGCGGAAACACGCCGCATCCGCAATTGCAACTCAGCCGATTCCCTGCGTCATCCACTCCTACCAGGAGTTTGCACCAACTGCGCCTTCACCGGCGCAGCCGTCTTCTTCTTCGGAATGCCATGTTGATGGCAATCCGTGCACTTGACCCAATGGATATTGTGCGGGCTCTTGGCGCTGGCAAAGGTCGTATCCATCTTCTCCACGTCGATCCCGCAATGAGACATCTGTGGATGGCACGTCTTGCACGATGCCCGCGCATTCTGATTGTGCCCGTTGTGGCAGGAGAAGCAGCTCAGTCCCTCGTGCACGCCCATCGCCGTGCGATCGTCTCCCGAGCCCACCTGCGGCCCCCACCCATTGGCAGCGGCAAGCGTGCCTGCCTCAGGCTGCCGAGGGGCGTGGCACTGGTAGCAGATAGCAGCCCGCGGATCCTGGCTTATCGTCACCAGGCGGGCGCCATCGTGCAGCGTGGGCAGCGTGAGTGCGGTTGCGGCAAAGTGAATGCGCTCGCGACGGTCGAAGTAGGCCAGCGAATCGTGCACCGGCTGTCCCGCAACCGAGAAGCGTCTCTGCGGCCTGACTTCGAGCGGGCCTTCGCGATGCACCTGGTGGCACGCCTGGCAGGGGATGGTTGGCTGGTCGGCAAGGCCCTTGCGCAGCAGATGCCAGGGCCCCTGCGTGTTCTGGGGTTGAACCAGCTCGCGCACGGAACCGTCGAAGTGCATGCCGTGGCAGCGGAGGCAATCTTCCATCAGGTGTTGGCGGGAGTTTTGCGCCGGATTGGTAAATATCTGGCTGTAAGTGGCGCTGTGCGGGCCGGCATGCCATTTGGCATATTCCTGCTGGTGGCACTTCTGGCAGTTGGGCACCATCTCCAGCACGTCCACGTCGCGCAATCGGATCGCTTCCGGCATTCTGCCAAAAAGATGCACCCGGATATGGCGCAGCTTGGTGCCCAGGCTCGCCTCATGGCAATCCATGCAGCCCACATTCCGGTGCGGTGCACCGTGTACCACGCTGAAATACTCGCCCATCTCGTGGCAGTTGGCGCAACCCTTGCCCAGTTGCGATGTGTAATAGGCCGACGCGCCATAAATGCCGCCAATCGCCAGCAGAGCCACCAGCCCGACGCCAAGCGCCGCAATCTTCAGGAGTCGTTTCATGACCGGAATCCCGTTCCCTTCCAGTTGCGGACCAGCGCCTCGGATGCAAAATACGCAATGGCCATGATGGTCAGCGCGGGATTGAACCCTCCGTTGGTCACATGCACGCTCGAATCGATCACAAACACATTGTCGACGTCGTGAATCTGACAGTGCCGGTTCACAACCGAGCCTTTCGGATCGTCTCCCATGCGGCAGGTGCCTGCCTGGTGCTGTCCGGCCGAAACGACCTGCGGCTTGCCCGCCATCAGAGTGGTGCTCACCGCCCCGGCCTCTTTGAGCCACGCCTCCGCACGCCGGGCCTGCACCGCTCCAATCTCAAAGGTGTCCGGATGCACGTTGCCGGAAATGCGCACCACCGGCAGCCGCCATTTATCTCTGACGGTTGGATCGACCGTGACCCGGCCCTCCGCGGTGGGAATCTGCTGGGTTGGCCCCATGATGACGATGGTCCGGCGGTGCCAGTCGCGCATCGCCTGCTTGTGCCCAGGCCCCCAGCGAGGCGTGTTGGTCGGAAGCCGGTCGACCGAGTGAATCGGCAGCCGGATGAACTCATTGGCCAGCATTCCGCCGCCGCACAGTCCCGGAGTCCCGTGGTTGTAATCGCTGATGGCAATGGTCGCCCCTGGCCCCACATCGTCATACGTTTCGATGTCGAAATAGCCGATCGCACCTGTGTAGTGGTGGCCTTGCAGATTCCGGCCCACCTGGTCGAAGCGATTGCCCAACCCCTGCGGAAACAGCTTGCTCTTCGAATTCAGCAGCAGCCGCGCGGTCTCCGTGGCGCATCCTGAAACCACCACCAGATCGGAAAGCTGCTCCTGCAAGTGTCCTCTGCTGTCGAAGTAGGAAACGCCCCGCGCCCGTCCCCGGTCGTCGGTCAGGATTTCCTTCACCATGCACTCGGTGCGCAACTCGCAATTCCCCGTGTTGAGCGCGATGGGAATCACGGTGTTCTGCGATCCGTTCTTGGCATCCACTTCGCAGGCAAATCCAACGCACCACCTGCAGCGCATGCACGGGCCGCGTCCGTTGTAGGGCACGCTGTTCCGCGCCATGGGAATGTGAAACGGATGCAATCCCAACCGCTTTGCGGCCGGCTCCAGGATGCCAAACTCGCGCCCCGGCGGCAACGGCGGCATGGGCAAATCCCGCCGCCGCGGACCATGAAACGGCGTCCCCGAGTAGTCGCCCGAGATGCCGATCTCGTATTCGGACTTCTCGTAGAACGGCTCCAGGTCGTCGTAGGAGATCGGCCAGTCTTCCAGCGAACTCCCCGCCGGCGCTCCATAGGTCGAGCGCATCCTGAAGTCCTGGGGCATATACCGCCAGGCCTGCGCTCCGTAGCTCAATGTTCCTCCACCCACGCAGGCCGCGTCGTTCTGATAGTCCCCTTCGCTGGGCCATGCGGTGTGCAGTACGCTCTTCGCATCCACCCACACCCGCGGATTGCCCTCGTCCTCCGGCCCAAACGCATTGCCGAGCAACGTCGTGCGCTGATTGCGCAGATCATCCTTGCGGCAATCGTTTGAGGTGTACCATTTGCCCCGCTCCAGAAGCACAACGCTCAGCCCCGCGGTCGACAGTTCCTTGGCCACAATACCGCCTGCGGCGCCGGCTCCCACCACCACCGCGTTCACTCTCTTCATTCGCCTGATCCCTTCCGCAGGTCATACTGCGCGCGCCCCAGCAGCGGCGGTTCAGCCAGCCCCAGCATCCGCCAGCTCACGGCGTCGCGATTGCCCCCATGGCGCGGCGAGCCGTAGTAACCCTCCAGCGTGTGCCTGCGCACCATCTCAAAAAACCTGCTCTCCTCACCCTCCATCGCGCTCACCACCTCAAACTGCTGCTGCCGGGAAAGCGCGGCCAGTTCCTGGCCGAAGCGCTTCATGCTCATCGCGTGAGCCTGCACGAGCCCCTCCCGGTAAACGTCCTGATGGCGCCGGTAGTGCCGGACCAGTTGTCGATCGATGTAGGTTAGAACTCCCGCTTGCGTAGCGCTGGGGAAGTCATCCGCGGGCACAATCTGATCGCAGATCGCCCCCAGCGTCCGGGCCTCGTCATCGCCCAGGAAGTCCCAGTTTCCTCGCTTGTGCGCGGTGCAGCCGATGGCAACAGCCACCCCTCCCATGGCCCCCGCAGCCACGAATCTTCGCCGCGTCAAACGGCCGGCTTTACTATTTGATCGCATCGCCAACCACCCCAAATGGACTCCGCCCGGCGAAAAGCCCCTGGCAACGGGCCTCGTCGATTCCAGCCGGAATCTGTCCGGTCCATCCTTGGCGATGCGAGCCGGCTGCGTCTGTGTCACGGATCACTTCGGGAAGGCATTTCGGCCGCCGGCCTGGCGTTCGCTGCGAACAGTTCTGGAACGCGTCCTCGTCATGAGCCCGAGCCGCAGCCGCAAAAAGCCCAGGGGCCATTCCTGCTGCAGGGAATGACTCCTGGGCTGTTCCCCTATCGACCGATCACCGAGTGAATTGCCCTACGGCAACGTCTGGCAGGCTTGCAACAGTGTCTGTGTGCCCGTGGGTGCGGGTGTCGGGTTGGACGGCGTGGGCGGCAGGTAGCAAGGCTGCCCGTAACCGGGCACGCGGCTCACGGTGTTGTTGTTTCCGCTCGTCCCCGTCTGCGTGGTCACGCGCACATCCACGACGTTTCCCTCCACCAGGATCGTGGTGTCCACAATATCCAGATCGGTGCGCAGGATGGTCAGGTACGGGCTGTCGGGCGCGGCCACGTACACCTTGCCATAACTCGAATTCTGCGTGGAAACCACCGTGCGCGGGTGGCCGGTCACTGGCAGCGTCTTTTCCACCGTGTGGCTGCTTAGCGTTACGATGGTCACGGTTTGGTCGGTTTGGTTGGCCGTATACGCACGGCTGCCGTCGGCCAGCGCTGTCACGCTCGCGGGATTACTGCCCACCGGAATCGTAAATGTGGTGCCGAAGGTCGAGCTGTCGTTCCCGTATTCATCCATGCTCACATCGATCACGCTGATCGTTCCGCCATCATAATTGGCTACCACCAGTTGGCTGGTCGCCACGTTGTACTCTGCATGGACCGGACCGGCTGTATTGGTCATGCCGCTGGTTCCGTTGGGCGGCGTGATCCCCGTGGCTTTTACAGCGCTGAGAGATAGCGGCAGACTGGGGTGGCACGTTACTGTCTGTCCGTTCTGGTTGACGAACGGGGTGCACGAGTCCAGCGTGTTGTCCTGGCTGTTGATGACCGTAACGGTGTCGTCTCCCCGGTTCAGCACGAAGAATCGCCTGTTATCCGGGCTCTGCAACGCGAACACCGGGCACTTGCCCACCGGAATCTTCGCCGAAACCGTAAGGCTGGAGACCTCGATCGCATCCGCCTCGCCGGCCGGACCCGTCGTCGGTGAGATGTTGCACTCCACGCCGCTGGAGACGTTCCCGCCCAGACTGTTGCCCTGGCTGATCGCGTAGTCGCGCTGGCCAAGAACGCTCGGCCCCACGATCATCACCGGCGTCGGCGCCACTGGAATGGCCAGCTTGAAAGCCTCGGGAATCCCGTTGAAAACGTCCGCATTATTCCCATTCAGATCGGCCGCATAGAGTCCTGCCGATGGCGAGAACATGTTCACAGGCTGTGCCGTTGAGGCAAGCGTGGTATAGGTCACCTGCTTGGCCTGCAGATTGCTCGAAATTGGGAAATTGCTCAGGGTGCCGTCGCTATTTACGGTGTAGCCGTTGGAACCGGTCTCGTCGATCGTAAAGGTGGCCGGACCCGGGCCGATGGGCGCAATCGCCAACACCGCATCGCCGGAGTAGTCGATGATCGTGGCTATGCCGGGCGTCGAGGGCGATGGCGCCGAAACCACTACCGCATACGAAGACGGCTGCGCGGGTGGTCCGCTGGGGGTGATGGGCGTGACCACTGCCCGATAGGCGGAACCGCAGCCGGCAATCAAGGCAACGGCCGCAATCGCCGCGCCCGCCTGAACCAACCGCGCGCGCGTCTGGCCTGAATTCATGGGAAAAAGCCTCATTCAGTTCTTTCCTGCTTACTTGGTGATTGTAAATCAGGCAGCCGGGGATTAGACGCCTCAGGAGCCTGGAAGGGTATCGGCCCAGGCAAGCCGCACAAGCCCGCTCTTGCCGCGGCCATCCGCCTTCCAAGCGCTCCGCGGGACTCAATGCCCCATCAAGGTCCCAATCAATGTCCGGCGACTTCAACCACGGCGCTGTCCGGCCCGCTCCACGCCGCGTCGCCCTCGTGGCTCAGCTGCCGTTTGGCTTCGTTCCAGTGCAGCCGGGTGATGGAGCCCGCGCCCTTCTCGTAGGCATAGGTCTTTCCGTCGTCGGAAAAGAGCGTGAAATTCGCGTCCGCGCCGGGGTAAACCCGCACCTGCTCGATCGCCTGCGCCTGGTGTGTGCTCTCCACCGGCGCTCCCAGTGGAATGATCGACCCTGCCCGAACAAACAGTGGAATGGTGTCGATGGGCGCCTGAACGGTGATCGTCTGTCCACCCTTTACCCGCTCATTCGTCCAGTAGTTGTACCAGTTGGTCCCGGCCGGCAGATAAACCTCCCGGCTGGTCGCGCCCTGCTCCGTAACCGGCGCCACCAGAAAGGCCGGACCGAACATATACTCATCGCGCAGGTCGGCCACCTTCGGATCGTCAGGGAAATCCAGCGGCAGCGCGCGCAGAAACGGCGCCCCGGTCAGCCATGTATGGTAACCGAGCGAGTAGATGTAGGGCATCAGTTGGTAGCGCAGCCGCAGATACTTTTCCAGGATCGGCTCCGCCTGTTTGCCGTAGGACCAGACCTCGTTGGCGACCCGGCTGCCGTGGGTGCGGAAGATGGGCAAAAACGTGGCGTATTGGAACCACCGGGTATAAAGCTCCGGGTAGTCGTCGTAGCCGCCAACATTGGCGCGCGCATCTGAGGGATCGAGCAAGGGCGGGTGGGCTGGATGATGCTCCTCAGGCAAATACTGCCAGCCGCCGGTATCGTTGGACCAGTAAGTCAGCCCCGAGGCCGCAAAATCCAGGCCGGTGGGAATCTGCCTGCGCAGCGTGTCCCAGGTTGGGTAGATGTCCGACGACCAGAAGATTGCCCCGTTCCGTTGCGCGCCCAGGTAAGCGTCGCGCGACAGGATGAGCGCACGCTTGTTCGGCTCGTCCTTGCGAAATCCGTCATAGAGCGCCGCGGTGTGAAACAACGGGTAGACGTTGAAGAACTGTGTGCCGGGACCGATGTGGAAGTAAGCGCCATTGGGAGGCAGGTCGGGCTCGGTTTCGTCGGCCCACAGGGCGTCGAATCCCAGGCTCAGGATATTTTCGTGAATGGTCTTCCAATACCACGCGGCCGCCTCGGGATTGGTGGTGTCGATGTCCGATCCGGCACGGTCGTAGGGCAAGCCGTCGATGGGTGTGCCGTCAGCCAGATGGATCAGCCAACCCTTTTCGCGTAGCTCTGCGTAGTAGCGATCCTCGGGCACAAACCGCGGCCACACGCTGATCATGGTCTCAAAGCCCATCGTGTGGAGCTGCTTGTTCATGGCCACGGGATCGGGCCAGAATTTGGGGTCCATATCCATCTGCCCCATCTTCGTGTAGTAAAACCAGTCCACCACCATCACGTCGGCTGGCAGATGGCGGTCGCGATAGCCCTGCGCAACGTCCAGCACTTCCTTCTGGCTTGCGTAGCGCTGCTTGCACTGGATGTAGCCGTAAGCGGCCTTGGGCAGCATGTGTGTGGGCCCGGTCAGCAGCTTGTACCCGGCGTAGATCTCGTCCGCCGTAGCTCCGGCAATCACAAAGAAAGAGACCCGGTCGCCCACCTCGGAGGTCCACCGCGTCTGCTCGTTGAAGCCCGGCTCGACGGTGGTCTTCGAGGGGTTGTCCCACACCAGCCCGTAGCCCTTGTTGGTCACCAGGAACGGCACGCAGAAGCTGGGAGCGGCCGGAGCGTCGTAATCTGCCCAGCAATGGACCGGATGCCCGCGATGGTCCAGAAATCCCTCGTGGTTCTGGCCCAGTCCGTAGTAATGCTCGTCGTCGGGCGACGCAAACGTAGCGCCCACCACGTAAAACTCCGCGTCCGTCGCGCGCCGGTCCCTGGCCACATCCGCCGTGCCGTCTTTGTGGTTGGGCGCCGACTGCGACCAACCGGTCATTTCCAACAGCTTCTTCCCTTCCGGAGTGCGCAGGATAATGTGGGCGCCGGGAGCCGAGCCGCTGAAGTACTTCCCAATGTCCACCTCCGTCTGAAGCGGGGGATGAGCGGGAGGCAAATCCTTGTCCACAGTGGCCACAATCCGCCCCGATTGGTACACATCGGCCTGCGCAGTCTGGCTTACGCTCCACCCGTCAGCCGCAGGCGCTACGACAAATCCGTATCCCGGGCCGGCCAGCGCCGGCTCGCGCTTCAAGCTGAGCGTCACGCGCAGTATGTTCGCGGCATACGGCTCCAGAACGATCGTCTCGCCCTTGCGGTCGAGTTCCAGCCGCTGGCTCGGCGATTGCGCTTGCGCGGAAACATCGGAAAGTACGAGTCCGGCAAAAACTGCAACAACGGATAGAAACCTTTGCATCGAGAGCTCCATGGGTGCCTTGAGCGTACTGAAAACGCTGCGCTATCGAGTGTAAACCGCTTCACTGGAGCCGCCCGTGGAAATCAGATGCGCAGCTTCCCCATCCAGATCCCAGACGGTACGATGAAGCGTGGCTCAAATCAAGCTGGTCTGGCAATCGAAACTGGTGCTGCTCGTCGTCCTGCCCTTTGCGGCCGCCGGCGTGATCCTCCAAGCCCACTGGTGGGCCGTGAATTCCTGGCCGGTGGCCATCTGGACGGTGGGTCTCAGCCTGCTGTTCGCCCTGGTGGTCCTCAAACTGCGCGCCGCCACCCCGGCAGGAGCCGCAACCGGTGCCGCCATCGCCGCCAGCCTCATGTTTTCCACGGTCATTTTCCCCTATCAACCCTGGAACACAGCCCTGCTGCCGCTTCTGGCGGTCTCCCTGCTCGCCTACGTCGCCACCCGCCTCGGCCGCACAAAAAAGGAGCGGTTGGGCACGGCGGAGGAGCGCCACGGCCGGTCCGCTTCCCAGGTGGCGGCCAATCTGGGCGTGGCCGCGCTCGTCTCCGATCAACTGGTGCAGTCCTGGCTCACCGATTCCCGCTGGTTCACGCGCCCCACCCTCGTGCCCATGCCCCTCTTTGCCGTTGGCCTTGCCGCCCTGGCCGAGGCCGCGGCCGACACGGTTTCCTCTGAAATAGGCCAGGTCCTCGGCGGCCGTCCGCGCATGATCACCACGCTCCGCCAGGTCGACCCCGGTGCCGACGGCGCCATCAGCCTTGTCGGCACCCTGGCCGGCGTGCTTGCGGCGGGAATTGTCTCCGCCATCGGAACCCTGGCCCTGCGTGGCGATCTTCCCATGTTCGGGATCGGTTGCGCCGCCGCCGTCTTCGGCCTGCTCTTCGACAGCCTTCTGGGAGCAACCCTGGAGCGCCGCGGCTGGCTCAACAACGACGCGGTGAACTTCCTCTCCACTGCCTCCGCCGCAGCCTTCGCTCTGGCGCTGCTCACAATTCTCCCCCACCCCGGCGTGGGATAGCTGATCCGCTGACCCACTAACTCCGCCAACCCCGCTATCTCCGCCATCTCCGCTAAATCCGCCTCAGTGCAGATGCAGCCGCCACAGCGTGTAGCTAAGAATCTCGTGCTCAATGCGCTCGAATTCCTGCGAACCGCCCTCGACAGCCACGCGCGGCCGCGGCGAAGTGAGCACGTCCAGTCCGTCCGCTGCGCAGATCTCATGAATCCTGAACAGATGCGTGCCGTCGCTGACAATCACCAGCCGCCGCAACCCGTTGGCGTGGGCAATCACGGCGATGCGGCGAGCCGACTCCTCCGTATTCCGGCTCTCCGTCTCCGCAATGATGGCTTCTTCCGGAACGCCCATCCCCATCAGGTATTCGCGGCCGACGGCCCCTTCGTTGTACTGGTCCCCTCCGTTTCCCCCCAGGGTGATGATCAGCGGTGCAATGCCGCGATGATAGAGGGCCAGAGCGTGGTCCAGCCGCGCGCGGTACACCGGCGAAGGCCGCCCGTCGTACTCCGCCGCGCCAAACACGCCGATGGCGTCCGAAATCGCGGCCTGGTCCCGGTCCGCGTAGCTCTCAACCTGCACATAGACCCAGCGGCACCAACCCACAACCCCCACTGCCAGCGTCAGCAGCAGGACCAGAACCGCCCGGAGAGCAAAACGGCGACGTTTCGGCTTGGCCATGCGCTTCATGCGCGCCTTCCGTTTCAGGGGTCTGGAATCAGTGGTCGGAGATCGGTTTTTTCGCGGCCAACGATCTGCGCACGGACAGATTGAAGGTGGGTCCCTGTTCCCCGTTCCCTATTCCCTGTTTCCTACTCCCTATTCCCCAATTCCCCTTCCCAGCGTTTGTTACCGCTGCAAGACCATCACGATCTCGTGCGTCGGGATGGCCCCCTCGCGCAGAATCTCCCAGCGGCCCGGACCCAGCGATAAATCTACAATGGTGGTTGGCTGCGCGTGCCCCGTCGGACCGCCGTCGATGATCAGTGGAATCCGGTCGCCGATCTGGTCTCGGACGCAGGCTGCGTACGCACACTCCGCCGCTCCCTGCAAATTGGCCGAGGTCGCCGTAATGGGCAGTCCGAATCGCTCCACAACCGCCCGCGGAATTGCCGCGTCCGGCACCCGCAGCGCCACGTTGCCGGTATTCGCCGTCGAACGCAGTGGCAACTTGGTCCCGGCGCGAACAATGATGGTCAGCGGCCCCGGCCAGAACCGCTCCGCCAGCTTGTCCAGCAGCATGTCGGTGTCACGCGCCAGCTCGTAGGCCTGGGAAACCGAAGCAATCAGCAACGACAGCGGCTTGTGCTTCTGTCGCGTCTTGATCTGGTAAATCCGCTCCACCGCATGCAGGTTCACCGGGTCTACAGCCAGCCCATAGAAGGTGTCGGTCGGCAGGGCAACGACATCGCCTTTGCGCAGACAGGAAACGATGTAGTCGATCCGGTCCGGTTGGGGTTCATCGGGATGGACGCGCAATATCTCCGCCGACAAGAAGGCTTACCTCAGTTCCTTGGACCGTATTCACAGTTGCCCTTCACCTGGGCGCCCCCTCTGTGAAAACGCCGGAGTTGCAGACGCCAAAATTGAAGACGCCGTAAAGACGGAAACTATCACAGCCCGCCGCGGCGGGCAAGTTGGGCTGCTCCACTGGCCTGCCCCACTTCGGTCGGAACGGCTTAGAATCGGCTTAGCGTTCTAAGGTTCTCCGCTGATGCCTCTTCGCATTGTACAGAGTAAGCAGAATTCCCGCCTCAAGCAGCTCCGCCGTGCGCTGGCCCACCCCCTTCGCGCATTCGGTCGCGACACCCGTTCCCTGGCCGGAATCGAGGGGCCGAACCTGCTCGAGGAAGCAATGCACTCCGGTCTGCGTATTGCCTGCGTCTTTGTGGCCGAGGGCGCCGAACGCCTTCTCGAATCCCTCCCCATTCCCCCGCAAACTGAGATTCTGCTCCTGCCCGGCAGTCTGCTTCACTCGGCCCTGGCCACTGAAGCCCCACAGCCCATCGCTGCCCTGGTCGAGCCGCCCGATTGGACCTGGACCCACATCCTTCAAAGCCATCGGGAAACCCCGCCCCTGCTCCTGGTCCTCGCCAGCCTCCAGGACCCCGGCAATCTCGGCGCCATTCTGCGCTCCGCGGAAGCCTTCGGTGCCACTGGCGTCCTCACCCTGCCCGGAACCGTCAGCGCCTGGAACCCCAAAGCCGTGCGCTCCTCTGCCGGCAGCGTCTTCCGGGTTCCGCTGCTCGCCGTCACCGCTGAAGACTGCTTCACGCGCCTGCGAAAATCCGGCGTCACCGTCTTCACCACCGCCATCCACGCCGCCGAGCCCGCAAACCGCGCTCAACTGGCCAACCCCGTAGCCTTTCTCATCGGCAATGAAGGCAACGGCGTCCCCCGCGATCTAGCTGTCCAGGCCGGCGCCGCCATCACCATTCCCTGCCCCGGCCCGGTGGAAAGCCTGAACGCCGCCGTCGCCGCCGGCATACTCCTCTACGAAGCATCGCGGCAACGGTCTAGAGAATTCTCATAGATGTTGTATTGTCATGGGTGCCCCACCCTCGCCGTCCGCCGCGGCGGATTGTTGCGGCTAGGGTGGGAAACCTCGAGCATCGATCGGTTTCTTCATAGGGAGCGCGCAATGAGTCTCTTCGACGGCGAACCCGAAGGCCCCAGAGGCACGCTCCGCACCGCGCCCCTCGCCGAGCGCATGAGGCCGCGCACCCTGGACGAGTTGAGCGGCCAGGAGCACCTGCTCGGCCCCGGCAAGCCCTTGCGCGTCCAGATCGAGCGCGACGGCCCTGACTCCACAAACACCGGCTCCATGATCCTCTGGGGTCCGCCCGGCGTCGGAAAAACCACCCTCGCCAAGATCGTCGCCGAGACCACCCGCGCCAACTTCATTGAGTTTTCCGCCGTCATGAGCGGCATCAAGGAGATCAAGCAGGTCATGGCCGCCGCCGCCCAGGCCGCCGAACTGCACTCCCGCACCATTCTCTTCGTCGATGAAATCCATCGCTTCAACAAGGCCCAGCAGGACGCATTCCTGCCCTACGTCGAGCGCGGAACCATCCGCCTCATTGGCGCCACCACTGAGAATCCCTCCTTCGAAATCATCTCCGCGCTGCTCTCCCGCTGCCGCGTCTATGTGCTCGAACCGCTCAGCGAAGACCTTATCGCCGCGCTCCTGCGCCGCGCCCTCGAAGACCGCGAGCGCGGCCTCGGCGCGCTCAACCTCACCGCCGACGACGATGCGCTCCAGTTGATCGCCAGTTACTCGAGCGGCGACTGCCGCTCGGCCTACAACACCCTTGAGGTCGCCGCGCAACTGGCCATGGAACCGGCTGCGCAAAAGCCCGATTCCAAAGAAGGCAATCTGTCAGGTCCCAATTCCACAGAGCGCACGGTATCAGGGCACGACTTCAGTCGTGCCGAAATTGACAAAGGATCGGGGTGGGCTTTACAGGCTGCGGAGAAACTCGATCCGGAGGGAGGCGGGGGTTTCAACCCCCGCATAAAGCCAACAGGATCAACGCGGGCTTTAGCCCCGGAGGGACGCTTTTCGCCGATTTCGCACGAAATCCCGAGTTCTTCCGCAGCCTCTTTAGCCCCTGAAGTAAGCTCTTCGCGGATATTGCCGGAAAGTCAGCCTTCTTCCGTAGCCCCCAAAGCCCGCAACCACATCGACCGCGCCCTCGCCGCGGAGGCCGTGCAGCAGCGCGTCCTCATGTACGACAAATCCGGCGAGGAGCACTACAACCTGATCTCCGCCTTGCACAAAAGCGTCCGCAACAGCGATCCCGACGCCGCCCTCTACTGGCTGGCGCGCATGTTCGCCGCCGGCGAGGACCCGCTCTACCTCGCCCGCCGCGTCGTCCGCATGGCCGTCGAAGATATCGGCCTGGCCGCTCCCGAGGCCCTGAATCTGACTCTTTCGGCCAAGGAGGCAATCGACTTTCTTGGCTCGCCCGAAGGCGACCTGGCTCTGGCCGAGGCGGTCGTCTACCTGTCCCTCGCTCCCAAATCGAACTCCGTCTACACCGCCTACGGCGCGGTCCAGCAGGAGATCGAGCACACCCGCCAGGAGCCCGTACCCCTCCACCTGCGCAACGCCCCCACCCGCCTGATGAAGGAACTGGACTACGGCAAAGGTTACCGCTACGCCCACGACGAAGAAGGCCGCGTCGCCGACATGGATTGCTTGCCCGATTCACTCAAGGGCCGCACCTACTACCACCCCACCCAGGAAGGCCGCGAAAAGCTCCTTGCCCAGCGCATGGAAGAAATCCGCCGCATTCGTGCCGCTAAACATCCCAAAGCATGAGCGCACCCGGCTTCGTGCCGCCGAGGCTTCGTTTGCGAACTGGCAACGGGCTGAATAGACCTTGCATCCAACTACTGCAGTCCCTTCAAGTCTCGGGACGAAAGGAAATTCAATGTCCTTGAGAAAATTCTGCTTGTGCTTGTTGGGCGCCGCATTGGCGACTTTTGTTTTGACCACCGGCTGCCAGTCCAGCCAGCCGGCCCAGCCGGCGCAGACCGCCAGCCAACCGGCGCAGGACGAGACCGTCATTTACAACAAGTGGGAAGCCGAAACCCATCGCCCCCACAAGGAAATTAAACAGCGTCCCCCGGAAGAGCAAAAAGAGTACCACGACTGGCGGCAAAAGCAACCGAACACTCATTAGACCGGTGCTCCGAAACCTGTCCGGAGATGGATGCAAGGTTCCCTGGTCTCGATTGTGAGAACAGGGAACCCGCGACCCTCAATCCAGCGGCTCTTCTGTTCCCTGTCCCTAATCCCTGTTCCCTGCCTTATTCCGGATACTTCACCGAACACCCATACGGCCGCGTGAACGGCGTCGCCACCGGCTTGCCCGCCATCGCCTCGGTCAGCGCGTCTGCCACGTAATTCTTCGCCCCATGCACATCCTCCGGGTCGGGCGTCGGCCGGTCATCAATCGCGCCGTCGTAGATCACGTTGCCCGCGGGATCGATGACAATCATCTGCGGCGTCGTCTTGGCGTTGTACAAGTGCCCCAGCTTGCCCTCCGGGTCCATCAGCACCGCCGTCGGCACGGCATGCACCTTTGCGAGATATGCATTTTCCTCGCTCGCCGTCACATATCCCTGCGCGCCGGGAGCCGACGAGATCACGGTGAACCATACCACGCCCTTCGCGGTCCATTCCTTCTGCAGAGCCTGCATGTTGCCGGACACATAGTGCTTCCGCGTGTACGGGCAGCCCTGGTTATGCCACTCGAGCACTACGTACTTGCCGCGATATTGGGCTAGAGTCTCCGTTTGGCCGCGGGAATCGGTGGCGGTGAACTCCGGCGCCTGCGCACCGACACGCGCTTCCTGTGCTCCGGCGAAAAGAGGGAGCAGAGCGGCTGCCAGAACCACGCCGCCGGAGAAACGGGTGAGTGAAACCATGAGAGTCAACCTCCTGAGAGGAATTCAGACGATCAACGTGCATTGGCTTACTTCAGATTGGACGTTCCCGCCCTTGTCTCAGTTGCGGGTGCCCCGCCCTCGCCGTCCGCCGCGGCGGATTTTTGCGGCTAGGGTGG
>PLGM01000249.1 GCA_003139795.1 Acidobacteriaceae bacterium
AACTCTCGTTTGAAACCTGATTGTCACATCCAACCGACGGAGGTCGATATGGATGCGACACGCGCCAACACATCCGAAGATATGCGGCGCCTTACCTTGTGAGAATGATCAAGCCAAACCTGATCGTATCTCACGACTGGCACGTTCAACCAATTTGTCAAAGATCCTTGCGGCCTTCCGCCTAAGCGGCGCCCTCTTGGATCGAGGCCCAGGCTGTTACGCCGGGGTGTCCTCGAACTTGTTGCGCTCACCGGATATGCGTTTGACCGCATCTGCCGGCATTTTTGCGCGAACCTTTTAAAGTTATCGAACTTTCGCCTCCCTGTCAAGCTCAATCTCTTCTCCGCCCGAGGCCGCCCAAACTTGTTGTTGGCGGATCGTTCCTCAGCTGCGAATTCAGACCTGCCGGCAAGCGGAGCGTCCCATTTAAAGGCATCGCACAGCGCGAAATATCAAAGAGCGACCGGAAAAACGCACCCGAGCCGATGGGGCTCGCAGGAGTTGAACTCCTGGGTCTTGCAATGGCTTGTTCTCTGCGGGATTCCCTACAGGGGTCCAGGGGCACTTGCCTCACCTGACCCTACGAACCAGCTTCCCACTTCCCTCATCGGGCAGGCCACACGGCCACCGGGAGGCTCCACTGCTCAATTTGCAACTTCCAAAGGATAGCACACGCCACCCTTCATTGCAAACGGTGAGCGGCCAAGCCGCATTCCCGTCGTTGCAACTTCCCGAGAATAGCAACCCGCCGGCGGGAAAGCAAGCGCAGGTGCATGTGGAAAGCCACCTTTTCTGTGGGAAAACCCTCGTCAGTGCCTGGGAATGAGACCTAAGTCCGTGAGCCCGTTGACGAAGAACTGCATGGCCAGGGCCACCAGCAGCAGGCCCATGATGCGGACCAGGATGCGGATGCCGGTCTCGCCCATCACCTGGCGCACGCGGCCCGCGCCGGCCAGCACCCAGTAGCTGATCAGGCTGGTGAGCGCGATCGAGCCCAGAATGGCACCCATCTCCCAATGCCAGAGGTGGGGCACCTGGCCCGCCAGCACCATGACCGACGAAATGGCCCCTGGGCCTGCCAGCATCGGAATCCCCAATGGCACGATCCCGGCGTCCTCCTTGGCGGCGGCCTCCTCGGTGTCGCCCAGGGCCTCCTGCGTAGGGGAGCGCTTTGCCTGCAGCATGTCCAGGCCTATCAGCAATAGAATCAGGCCGCCGGCCACCTCGAAGGCGGGCAATTTGATGCCGAACATCTGAAAGATGTACTGGCCGCACAGGGCAAAGCTGGTGAGCACGATGAAGCAGGTGAGCGCGCCCTTCCGCGCCATGCGCCTGCGGCGGTCGGAATCAACGCTCCCGGTAATGGCCAGGAACGAGGGGATGGCGGCGAAGGGATCGACGAGAAAAAAGATCGAACTGAGGGCCAGCACCGAGAAGCGCACCAGAGGCGCGGTGCTCAGCTCGCTCAATGCCGCCTCGGCTGGATTGGTCCAGATCACTTCTTGAGGCTAGAACATTTGGGTCAGACTGACCACCTGGAGGCAGACGTTTTGGCGCGGCAGAGTGTGAGTGCGGGGATACACACATTTTTGAGCTTTTTGGACAATCGGCCAAAACGGGAGGGGTTCTGGTCTGCAAGTCAATGAAAGCACTATAGATAGATGCAATTTGCAAGGAGGGCTGCTGTAACCTATTGAAAATGAGGAGGTTGGTCGCGTGTGTCTGCCTGTAGGCCATCAAGAGCGCTGCCGATCAATGCAGTTTGCGATGCAGGCGGCGGGAACACCTCTCGAACCTATTGAAAAAAGGCTTGGCCGCGCATGTCTGCCTGTGGGTGGACTTTTTCTAGCTTCGCCTGTGGGTAGACTATTTTTTGCGTCGATTGACGGCTTTTCCCGCCGCTTCCGTGCTTTGGGGTGGAGCTTTTCATTTTGTATGTACACCATCTCGCGGGTGGGCCAAGGTTGGGGATCGTTCCGGTCTCCGAACCTGCCGCAACATGCCACCCCCGCGCCCCACTGGCCAAGACCGGTCCGTGGGGACACCGGAGACGCGGCAACCCGCTCAATATAGAGCGGCGGCGCGGGCGATGACCAACTTCGGCTTTTCGCGGCTGACGGTCGTCGGGCGGAAGCCGATGCCGGCGCGCCAGGTCTTTTCTGCCATCGTCTACGTGCTACGCACCGGTTGTCAGTGGAAGGCCCTGCCCCGCGAGTTCGGCAACGCCAGTGCCGAATTGCTGAGAAATTTACTCTTGAACTGCTCTATTGATGCCGTAAGTCTTTATCCTACATACAGAAAGCCCTTTGATTTGATCTTCAATAGGGTCAAAAACAATGAATGGTCGGGGAGAGAGGATTTGAACCTCCGACCCCCTGGTCCCGAACCAGATTTTGCTGCCTGTTGAAATCTGTTGAAATCGAGTGAAAATAACTGTTTTCGATTGAATGCGTTGCAGCCATGCTATTGAATGCTGTGGTTCTGAATGGTTCCAGAGTGCTTTGACCGCTACGATTTCGACTACATCGGCCCGAAAAGTTCGAAATTCAATTCGCACATCATTGCAAGTTTGTCTTGCGGTACTCCTGGTACAGAATTCGTCGGGCACTCCACAGGCATTGAGCCGCAAATGCGGATGCGATCAAATGCAAGCATGACCAATATAGGTCAGACAGAATGCGAGAGCTGTTTCTACATTTACTTGAAACGGCTTTAGCCCGAAGTTTGTGAGTAAACTGTCTGCCACTCAGGAGCTCACAGCAGAAATGCTGGCCCATTCCAGTTAATCGCAAAAGAGGGGTACAAAATGAACACAGGTACCAAAGACGAAGTTAAGGGTACGGCACATGAGGTAAAAGGTGCTGTCAAAGCGACAACAGGCAAAGTGACCGGCGATTCGAAACTCGAAGCCGAAGGCCACGTCGAAAAGGCGGCCGGAAAGGTTCAAAAGAAGATCGGAGAGGTTGAGAAAGTTATAGACAAATAAATACCCATCTGGCCCGTTGAAGTTCAGCGTGGATCTCCGCGCATGTCGGCTGGGATTTGCATCCAAGACAACAGAGTCTTCCATGTACGCTCGTTGGTGTTGAAAGATTCAGATTCGGGATGAGGGACACTTCACGTTGAAGGTGAACTATGAAAGCGGTCACGATTGTTGGCATTTTGTTGATTATTGTGGGTATCGCCGGCTTCGCTTTGGGAGGAATCAGCTTCACGCACGAGAAGAAAGACGTTGATTTGGGTCCTCTGCAGGTTGCTCACAAAGAAACAAACACTTTCCCGATTTCACCCGTTCTCAGCACGCTCTCGTTCATAACGGGCGCGGGCCTGGTGGTAATGGGTGCGCGCACCAAATAGTTGGATCGGTCCTTCATTGAGACGAAAGACGAGGGCTGCATGACATAGCATGAGACCTCAACTTCAGCATTCACGACGGCGTGTCAGTCATAGAATGTCTGGTCGGGCAGAAAGGAAAGGCCGTGAGACGTGTAACCGGAAGCCGCGTCTCAGTTCACACCGGAGTTTCCTTCGATGGGAGAACGTTGGCGAGGGCCCAAGGAATGCCGGCAAAATTATAGTGAGACTCTCCCTTCCCATCAATAACGGGTTTGCTTGCTGGAAAAAGGAATCCAGTGTTCTTCGTCGGGTCGGTAGCCTCGGCAATTCGCGGACGGATTCGGGATGGTCCGCGTTTGGCTGGGCGAGGAACGCCGAGCCCTGGGACCGACGCCTGCCCTCGTAGCTTCACAATCTGAAACTTACGAACAATCATTGTTCCCTTGCGTCTTCCGTCCGTATTGTCGCTTGTGAAGCTCGGGCCTCGGTCTTGGCCGCCACGTCGCCGATGGCCGACTCCCCGGAGCAAACACCTGAGAGCGAACTGGCCTCAAGAGTCCCTGTACTTCTTCCAATCGCCTTCCATGGCTTTGGCCATATCCCTAGAGCCTGTTATTAAC
>PLGM01000094.1 GCA_003139795.1 Acidobacteriaceae bacterium
ACCGAAGGATGTTCACGCGGTTCATCGTTGCACACGGTCTACTTCAAGCGATTGCCCGAGTCAATCGCGTAGCCGGTGCTTCCAAAGAAAAGGGCTTTGTCGTTGATTATGTCGGCGTCGGGCACCACTTGAAGAAAGCCCTAGATACCTACGATGAGCGTGAACAGAAGGATATGCTCGACACGCTGAGTTTTCCCGAAGAGGAATTGAGGGCATTGCGAGCAAGCCGGGATGCGATCATTGAGTTCCTCAAGAAGCAAGGGTTGACCGATCTCACCGATCACGACGCTTTCTTTGACCTCTTCTACGACGAGGATTTGCGCTTTGAGTTC
Source organism: Acidobacteriaceae bacterium (assembly GCA_003139795.1). Taxonomy (GTDB): domain Bacteria; phylum Acidobacteriota; class Terriglobia; order Terriglobales; family Acidobacteriaceae; genus Telmatobacter. The sequence goes on from PLGM01000094.1 coordinate 333, forward strand.
ATGACGCTCTTCCAAACTTATACGCGGTGTCTGAACGTGGTGTTTCCGGCCAAGCAAGCGTTGGATTTCATGCCGGAATACGAGGCGCTGTTGGAGGTCAATGTTCTTGCGGGGAAGCATTTCCGGGATGCGCGTCTGAGTATGAAGGGCATTCCTCCAAAACTGCGGAAGATCGCGGATGCCTTTCTTGAATCGCGGGGAATTCACGTTAAGGTCGAGCCAATCTCGATACTCGATGAGGATTTCCAGAAAGACGTGAGCAATCGCACCAGAACGAAGACGAAGGCAGCGGAGATTGAACACGCTATTCGTCACCATTTGGATGTGGAATTGAACGACGATCCGGATTTGCAGGCTTCGTTTGCCGAGGCGCTCCGGTTGATTCTGGCGGAGTTTCAGGACAATTGGAATAAGGTATATGAGGAGTTGGAGAAACTCCGGCAGCGCATCATTAACGCGGTGAAGGAGCCGACTTATGGCCTGGACCGCAAAAAGCAAATGCCATTCTTCCGCACTCTCAAGAGGGAGATGTATGGCGAGGCGGAACTGGACGATGACGCAATCTCCGCGCTTGTGTCGCTCACGCAGCAGGTTTTTGGCGAAGTCGAACGCGAGCTGAAGCTGACGGGATTCTGGGAGAGTATCCCCGCTCGAAACAAGCTGAGGACTGATATTCAGAGATTGCTCCTCCAGGCGGAGTTCTCGCATCTGCCGGGGATTGTAGAGAATCGAGCGCACATTATAAGTCGCATCATGGAAAATGCAGAAAAGAACAACGAGTTGATTGTTTACGCAGCATGAAAGATATGAACTACAAAATCGTTCGGTCTCCAAAACGGAAGACGCTGACTATAACAGTCGAGCGCGACCGGGCAATCGTTGTTCACGCACCGCAGAGTACATCGGAGGAAACGGTCCATAGGCTCGTTGATACAAAGCGCCAGTGGATATTTGAAAAGCTGCATCACACGCAAAAGTATCAGGACAGGATACATCCTCCCGGCAAGGAAGTTGTGAACGGGGAGTCTGCCCCATACCTCGGCAGGGACTATCGAATTGAAATAGCCGAAACAAAGAGCGGTGAGGTTGAGTTATCCCGTGTATTCATGGTGCCCGTTTCACATCAGAGCAAGCGGCGTAACGCATTGAAGGCGTGGTATACCGCTCGGGCCAAAGAAACGATTCTGCCACGAGTTGAACAAGCAGCCCGCGAACTCGGAGTCACATTCAAAGCGGCGAAGATCGTTGACAACCAATACCGCTGGGGATCGTGTACAGTGAACAGCTCAGTGAATTTCAATTGGCGACTTATCAAGGCCCCGATGTTCGTGATTGACTATGTAGTCGTTCACGAACTAGCCCACTTGTTGGAGAACAACCATACGCCGCGCTTTTGGAATATCGTCCGCGCCAACTCTCCCACGATGGCAAAGGCCAAGACTTGGCTGAAGGAACACGGCCAGATCCTTGAGGAAGAGGTTTAGCTGCCTCTCTGTGCGTCCGCTCAGGTCAGACCATCAAGAGAACTATGACTGCTGCGCTTACCCACGCGGGAAGCTGGCTGCACATCGACCCGCAAGGTCAGTTCTACGACCGCCAGGCGCAGCCAATAACGCGAGAGGCCGCCCTTGAGCAAGCCGGCCAATTCTCGGCTCACTCATTAGGAGACAATGCCCAAGTGCAGTCCGGCTGCAAAGACACCACCGACCTCGGCCTGAGTCTGTAAACCACGTCAATTGTCGGCAGCACCGTCCGAGAATACTCGCAAACCAGTTGAGCGCCGACTTTTTTGCTGGCAGTGGCTCCGCCGGAGCCGACCGGCAAGCGCTCCATGCGTAAATGGCGGCGGCGCTGAAGGTTTCGATACGCTTAGATTTTACGGCCAAATCTTTCTGTCCGATCGACCGCCGCCGAGTTCGCTTACACTAATGACCAAATCACGGATATCCGGGACCGAATAATCTACCGAAAGCTCGGCGACCGCGTTCTTGCGTCCGCGTTTTCTGCGAAAGTCTTCAAATGGATAATCCTTCATGGGAAGAAAGGAATTCTTCCCACGAGCCCACGCGAAGGGACGTGTTGCTCCGCTATTTATTGGGCAAAGAGTCACGCGCTCAGCATGGCGTGAGAGGAGCTTGGCACAATCAACTACAATGAGCGTCTGCCGAAGGGCCTGATACGCCCTTGCGGTTCGAAGCCTTTCAAAACGCTCTTCTGAAACCCAAAAGAAAGTCTTCCGGTTCAATAACGCATACCAGTCTCGGGGTGTTAACCCATCCCGTAGAGCCGTTCGAAGTCGGGATTCGATCAACGGCTTCTGATCACGAATAATCGCATGACCAAAATCGGGATGGTGGATGGGAACGGAATCCGGTCGGCGGGCGCGAAGAAGTGCATTGCGAAGGGCTTCGTCTACGTCAAACAAATCGACCAACGCTTCGGTACTCAAAAGCCCGTGCTCTTGAATGCCTGGCCAACTGCCTTCTTGCGCAATGTGGTATAGGCGCGGATAAGTAACCGACAACTCCTCAACCGATACTCCCATTACCACGCCCTCCGATCAATGATGCTGCGGTAGTCAAACCTCGTAGTAATGAGAGACACTGGAGCCCCCGCGACGCGTTCCACCTCCTCGATGAACTGGACCGTATCTCGGGTGAGTTGTTCAAATCGTCGCGCTTTGCGATTGTCTATATCAAGATAGTCCACGAAGGTGAGGGCTATGTCAGTCGGACCATTCAGAGAGACAGACTTCCGTAGGAGAAGCCAGTCGAACTCGGCCACGCGGCGTTTTTTCTTAGTAGTTGTGGTCTTCTCTGTCTGCTCCAACTCTTCCAAGGGGATCCTTGAACGATCCGAAATCGTTGCCCAAGTAAGCTCGCGTTCCATTGGGCCAGATGTGGCGCCTTTCGGGCTTTCAACACGGATTGGGTAGCTACGGACGGCAATGATTGTTCGCCTGACACGAGTTGGGGCAACGCCCGCTTCTGCAAGGCAGCCGCTTACCGACGTCTCACGCGACGTGACGTAAGGATAGAATCCGTGATGTAAGCTTAGGCCAGTTCCTTGTGTCCCCTCAACAAATACCCGCTTACCGTCCGCAAATGCACGCTCTAGAACCTCTAGGGTTTCTCCCACAAACGGCTTCAACTGCGCGATGTCCTTCGCAAGTTGCACGGCCGGACTCGCTGCTGACCGAAGAATTTTCCGGCTAGAAGCTGACCCGACTCCCTGTGCGGTGCTGCCAATGCTGCCCTCAAGGTGCTTCTTTTCGAACGCGACATCATCGGGATCGATGATCATCGCTCTGGGGTCGATGACCAGGCGATCGGTTCCCACTTCACATTCGGCGATCTCCTTCAGCAACTTGTCGACGGACAACACGGCACCTGGTGCTATGACCAGTTTGGCTTCCGAGAAGCGAGTCCCCGATGGGAGTTGGTGATGCGGGTACGGTTGTGGCTCTTCGTACACGGTGTGACCAGCGTTTGGGCCGCCTGCTCGAACGAGGAGGTCGTATTCCGGCGCGAGATAAGAGGCCACATGCCCTTTACCTTCGCTTCCGTACTGTCCACCCACGAGCACATCAACGAGCCGGTCCACGGATCTCCCATAAAATCCAAGACGACTGGCGACGCGAACGAGGACACCTTCGTTGGTACTGCGCTCGGTATCAACGACGATGTCAGCGGCGACAGCTAAGCGACCGACAAGACGCTCCGTCTTGTCTGCACGCACTTCCGCATAGCTATCAAGCTCTTCGATGGATCGTTCACGACCTTCGTACCGCCGCCGCAGTTCCTCTTCGGATGCGGTAAGGTGAATGTGAATGACATGGGCTCCAAACGCACGACGGACGGCATCGATCTGGGGTTTGATCCGAACCGAATCGACCACAACACGGCATTCGTCGGGAAGGCTCTGAACTTCTTTGGCGAGCGCCTCTGCAATCCACTCACCCTTCGTGCGTCGATCCAAAGCCTCACCGGCACGCTGAAGGGCGCGCCGCTCGGACTTCACCTCTCGAATGGACTCGATTAACTGTCGTGTCTTAAACCGATGAAAGGCATACTTGACCTCTAGCGCTTCGGCCAGGGTGGTCTTTCCTGATGCGACCGGTCCAGAGAGCAGTACAACTTGCCTCGGCATCTTTCGCTCTTGCCTCCGTTCATGCCATAGTGGCCATCAACTCCATCTGCCTCTGCTGAATCGGCGAACCTTCCGGTAGGTCATAGACGAAAACTGAGATTCCAGCGTCCGGCAATGCTGACGTGACCAATTCTTCAACGACGAACCAAGCACCACCCGCTTGCCCCGTTCCTATCCTTGGCATGTGAACTGTCGCCTTGAGCCGCCTCGCTGCTTCAGCTACTTTCGCTAAGCACTCTTCCAGCGCGGCATACCGAATACGCGGGTGTGCACACGGTCCGTAGCCTTTCTGACAGACCATGCTGGCCACAGTAGTGTCTTCTGACACTTGTACAAGGTGAACTTGCCCCAATTTAAGATTCCGGCGATTCGACTTCGTCCAGTTCTGGAATTCGCGCTGAGCCCCCGGCCATTTTTGTCGAATGCCAACAGCGAAGCCTCTGCCTCCCCAGTTCGGCGTCGCATCATTCACGACATGAGCAACAATCTTTGCTGCTTCGCCACGTGGCTCAAGAGCACTCCCTTTCAGGTAGGCCACGGAAGAAGTACCAACAGCGGTCGTAGCACTACTCATCAAGCCTGCCACTCTGGGGTTGAAGCTACCTGGATACGGAGGTATGCCGACGCACTCAAAATGAACCCGTTCATCGAGTCCAGGCAGAGGTTGATCTCCTTTGGCGGTATAACCAATCGCAGTGCATTCCTGAACCACTGACTGATCGGGCAAGAAGCTCCCTGTGGCTGATTCAATCGGCCAGGATCGGGAAGCTATCGCATAATCGAGACGGTATCGGCCTGCACGTGTGCCTCGTTCAATTCTCGATGCCACGAAGGCCGCGCAGGGGCGTTCCGACATTTGCGCTAATCGAATCAGAACGGCCTCAGTTGAAACATCGAACTGGCTCCGCATCTCCAACACGCGGTCGATGGTCGGTTCGCCGACGAGATGTCGCTGAAGACTGCCAATTGGCATCAAAAACTCGGCAGCCCCCACATTGCACAACATTTCGAGCTGCCATTCATCGCCCTTCATCTCATGATGTGCTGATCGATTTCGTATCTGCTCGGCGCAATCCGGAAACAGAGTGTGGGCAATCTCATGCGCGACCGAATACCGAAGGCGGCCGCGCGGGCGAGTTGGATTGTATTCAATGCAGATCCCGGCCTCACCCTGCGGAACGGTCCGCGCATCACGGATATCAGCGCGCGGGAAAACGGGAATACCCAGAATTCCGCTTAAAGCGATCGGATCGAAGGGAGGGCCGGACCAGCCTTGGTCCATTGCCCTGAGTACGGTTTCCCTGGCCCTCTTCAGGACAGTTTCCAACGGGTCGTCGCGCCCGGCAAGCAGTCGCACAGAGGTATTCGACCAGCGATCGGTCCCAATTCTCACAGCTTCGTCCATATCTTTGATTGAACTGACATTATGAAGCGTAGCACCTCAAGCTGGGCAATGCCATATGTCACGATTCTAGTTGATCCTGCCCCTGACTGC
>PLGM01000017.1 GCA_003139795.1 Acidobacteriaceae bacterium
TGTGCAGAGGTTCCCTAGAGCCAGATCTCGACGCGACGATGAAGCGTAAGTAAGCCGCTGCCACGAACAGGCCAATCCGTCCCAACCGGCGCGCGCGCGTGCGTACTGCTCCCGGAATTGCGCTTCCCAACCCCTTCAGCTAAACGTCCGCAATCACCCGCTTGATGACGAGTGGATTGTCCGGGTCCCCGTTCACCGTTGCCTGAATCGCCTGCCGCGCCTTTCCATACGCGCGATCAGTGAGATACTTCAGGGTTTCCAGTTGAATCCGTTCATCGCCCGAATTGGCGAGCGTGACCCATTTTGAATTTGCATTGATTTCCGTGAGCAGAAGCTCGGCGGACTCTTTCGGCAGCTTCTTCGCTATGCCCTTTATCGTGCTTGGCTTTCTCCCAGCTCCGGGCCGCCTCCCACCCTTGCCTGCCATTGATTTGCACCCCTCATTTTCAGCAATTCAAACATGCTCCGGCCCCCAGATACCAGCCGTCATTGGAGCAGCCCACCGCACTCGCTATCGAGCAACCCTTGTACAAGCATTTTTGCCGCGTCCGTTTCCGAGTTTCCGCGTACAAGCATTCCTCCAGTATTCATGCGGGTGTAAGCGTGATTCTTGGATTCTTGTACGCTTGTACGCGATATAGGTTCCGTACAAGCAAACGAGTATTTGAAGGGATTGCCCTTCTTGCCCGTCCCGGCGCGTTCAACCTGCCTTCTTTCCACCAGCGAGCGCAACGCTTTGCGCTTCACGGCGTTTGCGCCTTCCACATGCGCGACAATCTCCGGTTCGCCCCTTTCACCTGCTCCTTTCAGGTATTCGACAATCTCGCGTTCAACCGCTTGCCGGTCGGCTTCGGCGCGTGTGCCGCTAATCGAGAGCCGGTGCGTTGCCGAGTCGAACGATAGGACAGTCTCCGGCATGTCCGCGCCAATCCTCTGTACGCTTTGAACGCTTCGGTAAGAGTCGGAACGCTTGAGTACAATCAGCGTGCTGACTGCCCCGCCTAATGCTGTGCTCCCCAGCGGGCTGTCAATGGCGTCCGCTTTCTGCGCCTTGCCGCTATGGTGCGTTACGAGAATGTGTGTGCCGGTTTCGCGCGCGGTGTCAATAAGCGGACCCAGGGCCGCGTAGACTTCCGCATAGGCTTTTTCATCGCGGATGTGAGCAAGCCGGAAAAGCGGGTCAATGACCACCAGCGCCGGACGCTGATTGCGAACAAGGCCCACCAGAGCAGAAATAGCCCCCGCTGGTGCTGTATCCGCGTGAATGTCGATTGCCTCTGTCCCCTCTGCTCCCATTGCTCGGAAGTCCGCAGTAATTTCTTCTTTCCGCTCTTCCAGCGCCAGATAGATGCAAGCGCCCTGTCTGGTGCTCCGGCCTAGAAATTCCTTTCCGGTAGCGACTGCAAGACAAAGCAATCTGGCAAGTGTGCTCTTGCCAACCTTTGGCTTTGCGACAAGGGCAGAAACCGTGCCGCGTACAAGCAACCCGTCTACCAGATAATCGGGCGGTACTTCCGGTTTTGCGAGCAAATCGCCCAGCCGCTCAAGTCGGAAGCCGTTCGTTTGCCCTTCCTCTGCCGGGTTTGGATACCGGGCGGGAATGTCGTGTGCGATAGCTCTCACCTTTCCCTCTGGCAGCGGTGGATCAAACCGCGCGTTCTCTTTAAGCAAGGCCGCCTCAATCGCCTCTGGTGTCATGCCACGCTTGTGCATGGACCCTGCGAGCGAAACGAGGCGATTCGTTCGCCCGCCCTTGCCGACTGGTTGACTTGCCGCAGCGCCCGCCGCTGGCGCGCCTTGCGGTTCTTGGTTGAGGGATAGGAGCCATTCCGGGCACGGCGCGGGCAGGATGGCCGATTCGTTTATTTCATAGCTCGCGCCGCTGGAATGGAGGGACGGCGGGGCCACGACGTACCCGCCCTGCCCGCGAATGTCCAAGCCCAGAGCAAACTTGCTTTGCGAATTGCGAACGTCTGCACCTTTCGGCCAAAGGAAATAGAGATGCAGCCCACCTCCGCCGGTTCGGACAGTGTAGGTATCAGGGAGTGGACTATAGCGCCGCTCCAACTCGATCAGCGATTCCTCACCTTGCTTGCCGTCAACGTCCAGCACAAGAATGCCGCTCTCCGGCCCGGTCACAATGCCGATGTTGGCATCGGGCCAAAGGCTCCACCATTCGCGGATCATGGCCGGATCACGGCTGGCGTCTTTCAGGCCGTGGGCAGTCCGCGGATGCTTGGCCGGACTCTCGCACTCCGCCCGCCCGCAAGAGCAGCCGTGCTGCGTAGGCGAATGGAGTGGAATCACAAGCCAACCGTGCTCCGCGTATTCGAGAGCGGCGCGGGCGAGATTTTCGTCTGCCATCACGGCTGAGGCTCTAGCCGGGGCCGCGTCCCCGCTTGAATGACCCGCCGAACCTCAGACATTGGCACAAACAGCCTCCGCCCGATCTTCACACTGGAAACGGCTCCCGAGTAGCAATCTCGCCGCCAGCTCCACCGAGAGCGCCCGGTCAGCCGCTCCGCCTCATCCATTCCGAGCAACTCGGGTTCGATAATTCGTGGTCCCACACTACGCATCTTTTTCCCCTCCGGTTCCCGAAGTATCGGGACGCCCTCAGATTTGCATGGAGTGGGCAGCAATGGAAGAGAAATGTGTTGCAAATTATTATTATTAGTTGTAACGTATTTACAGCGATGGCAAACAGCGCAAAGCCGAGACGGCGGAACAGCACGAGCGAAGTTGTGCCGTGGATACCGGTTGCCAGAACAGGCCTATTTCCCTCACAAGGGCATGACGGGCCGCGCCCCCAGCTTTCATTTGTGCTGAAAGTGCTGGCCGGTGATGACTGCGGCGTGACGCAGATGCACCTTGGTTTTCGCCCGGTTTGGCGTGTTCAAGAACAAGCAGGGGACGCGCGGGCGCTCTTCGCGGTTTCTCAGTGCGAAGTGCTCGTGAGGAACAGCATGATCGCAATGATGCGGCGGTTGGCGGATTTGTGGATTGATTCCGGTAAGAGTGGTCCAAATCGAGAATGTGATAACCCTTCAGATCGGAATACCCTCTATTCGCCGCCTGAGAGTGCCGCAGTTGATATTGACCGGTGGTTCACTGCGGAGGCGCGCATTGCAGATATTTTCTACAGATTGTTGGGCAATGAAGCACAGTGGCCTCGAATCCATCTTGACGGCACACAGTCGTTGAAAGAGCCGATGGTTGGTTTTACGATTGACAGCTCACCTATTTTCGATCCCTCTGGCGAGTGGGAGCGCTTCGGGGCGAAGATTGCAATGTACTGGTTTGCGCGGCTTCTGGATTCACCCTATTCGCGTCACCTTGCGCGCTGTGAATTCTGCCGCGAATATTTCGCCTATGATCGTGCTCCCAGGACTAAGCGTAAGAACCCCGTTTACTGCCCCCGCTGCAAAGGACGCGCCGCCGTTGGGCGAGTACAAGACAGCCGGAGGAAGGAGAGCGAGGCGCATTTGGATGCCGCGGCTGCCGTATGGGGCAAGTGGAAATATTCACGCGCGTACCCGAATGAGCGGGCTTGGATCGCGCAGCAAGTCAACACGGTGTGCGGGACAGATTTTAAGCAGAACTGGGTTAGCAAAAAGAAAGTCATCGAAATCCAGCAGCGCGCGGAGGCGCTAAGAAATGCCAAAAGCTAGGAAATGGGATGGGGTTTATCAGCGTCCAGATTCGCCGTTCTGGTGGTGTTCTTATACCGATGCCAGCGGCAAGCGCAAGAGGCGCAAGATAGCCGGGGCGCATACGCGGCCCCAGGCCGTGAAGATGCTGGACGCGATCCGCGTGCAAGAGGAAAAGGCGCGCACGCTGGGAATCCGGCCGGCAACTGAGATCACCACGGAAGCCCTCTTTGAGCGTTACAAAAAGCACCAGAAGGCGCGGATACGCTCCACAACCTTTGAACGGCTGGGCGGCATCCTGGGCACGCTCAAAGCGCATTTGCCGGAGCAAGCGAAGGCGATCACCAAGCGCACGGTTGGCGAATACATTGAGGCGCGCGCGGAGACGGTGAAACCCGGAACCGTGGCAAAGGAAATGAGCGTGCTCAAGCATTGCCTCAAGCTGGCCGTGGAATGGGGCGAGTTGAATCAGAACCCGGCGGCTGGCGCGCGGCTCCCACAACTCCCGCAAGGAAAGACGCGCTATCTCACTCCGGGCGAATTGAAGGCGGCTCTCGAATTAGCTCCCGATTGGCTCCGCGCGCCGATGGCCTTTGCCGCCTGTACCGGGGTCCGGCGCGGGGAAATGCTCTCTCTCCGCTGGATGGATGTGGACATGAAGAATCGGCGGCTCTATCTGCGGGAAACCAAGAATGGGGCCTTGCGGATTCTGCCCATCCCGGAGTCGGCTCTAACCGTGCTCCGCTCCCTGCCAAGCGGCGCGGCGGGCGATCCCGTCTTTGCCGGAGTGGACCCGGCTTTCCTTTCCGTCTACACCAAGCGCGTCTTTAAGCGGCTCGGCATCCTGGATGCCAGCTTTCACACCTTGCGCCACACGGCGGCAAGCTGGCTGGTGCAACAGGGAGTAGACCTGTACGCGGTGGGCCAGATTCTAGGCCACAAGACGCCGCGCATGACGCAAAGGTACGCGCACCTATCCCCGGACTACATGGCCGGAGCCGTGGGCAAGTTGGACGGCATCATGGGCGGGATGCTGCCCGCAGCCTGCGCGCCGCAAGCGAGTAATCAGGCAGAGCAGGCAGCATGAACAGCCGGGCATTCGCTCCCGCCGGATCGCGGGGGTGTCAGGGTTTTTTCGGCGGGACAGGTGTGGGAGCCTTCCCGGTCTCGGAATCCACATCCTGAAATGGAAAAAGCCCCCTCGTGGGGACAAGCACATCCTGTTCCATCTGTGCCGTTATCGTACTGCCGCTTTTGCCCATGATCTTATCCAAATCACCGTTGAGTTTCTTGCAATGCTCGGACATTGGTAGGACGGGGGAGTTAATCAGGACCACAGACGGTTGCGAAAGACGGATTTTCAAGGTTTCGTCCGTGCATCCGTCCGGCGAGCGGGACGTTGCCGTGATCTCGCTGGAATCCCAGCTTAGGGGCTTAAACTCTTGAACCCAGACTTGTTGGGCTTTAGCGAATGGGTTTGTGCTGTCAATTTCGAGACATTCGTTTTCGCGGATTGAGCAAAGAATTGTCACTACCTCCGCGTTGCCTTGATAATTGGTATCGTCAACCGGAACGAACCTTCCCTGAATCCAGAACACGGTTTTAGGGTTGGTGTCGGAGCTTACCCAGGTGAGCGGTCCTGAATTGTGCTCTCTAACTGGATTCGCTTTCTGCGCCGTCTGAGCGCGCCCAGGGACACACCAAACGGCCAGCGGTAGCAGCAGGACAGCGATGCGGGCTTTCATGCGTCCGATTCTCCCACCGCGATCCGCCGAATTCAAAGGGAAATCAAAGGCGCGAACTGGTCGCGTGACTCGCAATTTGTCACGATAGTGTCACGCTCGGATGGAGCGCGGGAACGGAATATCTACAAGTCTTTTGTTTTGTTGGCGTCCCCGACGGGATTTGAACCCGTGTTATCGCCGTGAAAGAAGCCCCAGAAACCGTGGTATGAACGCATTACAACGAAGCGAAGTGCATCGGAACACATCGCAATGAATCCGAAATTCACTGTAACTGGTCCCCGAGTGGTACTCGAAACGAAAATGACCCTCTTCGGATTCCCAAAACGCACGTAGAAGTTGCTGTCGTCTTCTCTCATCCAATGGGCAAGACGGTCGATGCTCCTCGAATAGTAACCAGAAAACCGGCCAGCAGTATTCCTGTAATCTGATTTATTATCAATATCATCCGATACATCGTTGTTCTGTAGCTAATCCCCCAGACCGCCCAATTGGTTCTCGACTGGTACCCGGAAAATGCCCGGTTTTCGCTGATTAGGTGCTCTCCTCAGCTTCGACACCGAATTCTCAGTCTTCTAAACCGAAAGTAAGAATCCAGATTCGATAATCCAATAGATGAAGTTGCTGCGCTCGTAGGAAGTCGAACTCGTCTCTTTAAATGTTTTTCGTGGTTACCCTCGCGTGATGGCAATGACAGACGGATTCGTATCTCAAAAGAACTTGGTGAAGTTATAGCCGAACGCTGGGCCGTGACCTGCTCCCCAGGCGAGGTATCCCTGCGCAGCCACGTGGCCTTGCAGTGACAAAGTGACGCCCAGACCTCCGTCCTGGCGGAGGTGAGCGAATGAAAGACTGGAGAAAGTTGGGCCTACGGTTCCGGCGTCATAGAAGACGAGCATGCCGAGCGGGTCGCGAATGGGAACCGAGTAGTCGGTCTGAACGAACAGTGCGTCAGGAGCATGGAAGCGGTAGTCGGGAAAGGCGCGAAGGCTGGGCCGCGAATCGATATCGGAGCCGCCGATCGTCGGCTGCAGGTAAAACGGGACCGTCGAATTGGCCCCGGTTCTGGAGGCTACGATATGAGAGCGCAGATCGACATCCCCAAAGCGGCAGGGTTGGCGAACCTTGATCACGTAGTCCTTCGGCTTGGACCAGTCGATGCCGGAGTCGCCGCAAGCGCGGGCGAGTATCGAATAGAACAGCCGGGAGATTCCCCCCTTGGTGTCGGCAACCTGCACGTAATGGCGAACCCTGGTTCCAAGCTGGATGCTTTCGTCCGAGTCGACGACGAATTGTTGGAAAGAGGAAGCGGGATCGGATTGAGCGGCGTACCAGTGATACTCGGCGCTGTTGCTGAAGGTGAACAGGAGGTACGGCTTCATGAGAGGCCCGGAGTGGTTGTCTTCCTGATCGTCAGTCTTCGGCGATAGATAGGCCGTGGGATCGGTCCGCAGCGCAAGGTAAGGATGCGCAAAGCCGGGTTGAGAGGAGAGCCCGGGCGCGGTTGTGCTGTCGAAGTTGGTTGACACGGAGTTGGAAGCAGTTGAAGGCGGAAGATCGGTCTGCCGGTATTCGAAGCCCGACTCGACGGAAAGCCAATCCGCGAGTGGAAGCACAGCGCGGAACGAGCCGAAGGTATCGTTCTGGTGAAAGATGTATTTGACCGAAGGCGATAGAGGCCCGATGCCATAGAAAGAGATGGTCTGAAGACTGCGATGAGTGGCTTCGAGGTGCATGCCGAAGATCTGCCTAGTGCAGAGAGGGCCAAGCTTGTTGCAGCTGACCTGGACGCCATTGTGATCTGTCCGGTGGCGGGGCACGTAGCCCTTGGGCATCAGGGTAAGCGTGCCGGTGGTAAGCCAACTCCCGTTTGTGGAGAAGACCGCGGCAATGCGTCCATCGGTGCTCCACAGTGAGCCAAGCGAGGGAACGCTCTTTGTGCTGAAGTCGGGCTGTTGCGGTTGGAGCTTGCCAGAAACGATGCCTGATTTGCCTGGCAGCGCGAAAGGTGAGACGTAGTGGTTGTTTTGTTCCAGCACGCCACCAATGGCGAAGCCGTTGCCTGGAGGCATGCTGGAGAAGGTCAGGTGCAGGGGAGTTTCGGAAAACAGCGCTTCGCTGCAGTCGATGGCGTCATGGAGATTCTCCGAGAAGCTCTTGCAGTCATGGAAGGTTTGCGCATTGCATGCGGTCGATACGCCGATCAAGGCGCTAGCAACATAGAGACAGACCCGGTTTTGAAATCGAAGATGCGCCATTACTGGTTACCTGCCCCGGCCGATGAGATCTGCTGGGCCTTTTTGAGATAAGCAGTCACCTCGGTGGAATTGGTGAGCGTTGCATAGTCGCCAGGCGGCGCCAGCCCGCGTTGCTGGAGTGAGTACTCCATTGCGCCGGCCATGAGGACAGACAGGTCAGTCGGGGTGCGGGGTATGGGTTCGGCGGCGCTGGCGGCGATGTCGATGCCGGCGGAGATCACCGGGTCAGGCAGGTCGACGATGTCGGTGCGGATGTCAGCGCCGGTAAGAGTCAGGACATCGTCAAACGTAGGGGCCTGCGCCTCTCGCCAGTTCAGCGGTTGGCTACCGGAACAGAAGAGCTTGCGAACTGTGGCGACAACGGAGCAGTGCTCGTAATTGCGGGTGTTAAGTACGGTCTTCGGTGGAATGCACGGAGAAACAAAGACCGCGGGAACACGGACGCCGAGACGGGTGAAGTCGAAGACATCGGGCGGCCCGGAGTGTTCTACATCTGGAAGGTCGTCGTAGACCGGGTTGCGTTTGAGGACGGGTGGTGGAACATGGTCGAAGATTCCGCCGTGTTCGTCATAAATGATGAGAAAGAGCGTGCTGGCCCAGTCAGGGCTTTTGGTAAGCGCGTAGTAGATCTCGCGGATCAGGGCTTCTCCGCGGTCAACTGGGAAGTCGGGGTGCTGGCTGTTGGCGAACAACCCTTCGCCATCGTCGTCGTAGGCAGGCTCGATGAAGGTGTACGCCGGCAGGTTGCCGTTGGTGGCATCGAAGACGAAGGTTGAGTAGTCATGAAACTTGTCCTGGTGCTGAATGAGGTAGCGGTTGGCCAGCAGGACTGAGGAACCGGAGGTATAGATTGCGAAGTCGTAAGGTGTGGTCGCGTCGAAGCTCTCGAAGATGGTGTGCAGAGCGAACGGGGCAGCGGCAACATCCTGGGTAAGCGAACCGGCAGAACTGGCGCCGTGAACAAAAAGGCGATTGGGAATCGTAGAACCTGGCACGGAGGCGAACCAGTGATCGCAGACAGCGTACTGCGTCGCCAACGTGGAAAGGATGGGGAGTGTCTTCGGCGTGAAGCAATTCATGATTTTGGCGGCGTGCGCTGGGTCGTTGCAGGCCGTGAAATAGTCGCGGACAAAGCCCTTCATATCGGGATTGCCAACTGGGTCGCCGGTGCTGGAGATCTGGTTGGTGACGTGGGCGAACTCATGGTTGGGATCGGGGTTTAGGTCTTCCACGTCACCTGCATCCTGACTGACAGTGATATCGGGTGCGCCTTCCCCAACCGGGTAGCTCCACTCATCGCCATTCAGGCCGTTGATGATTGGGTTTTCGGCCTTGAGGAACCCCAGCATATGATCGAAGGAGCGGTTTTCCAGCATCAACACCACGAGACGCTCAATCTGAGTTGGCATTTGGACCTCACCTCATGCGGGTTTACCGCCGAACTGGAAAGGAATCATCTGCAGAGGCAAACAGCAAAGCAATTCAGCCCGGTTTGTGGTTATGAATTTTCAGAGTTGACTCGAATCTCAATGAAGCGTGAGCAGTCCGGTGCAGGCGAGGATTTCCGGTGTGGTGTTTCCGTCGCGGCTAACCATTCCTCTGCGCCTGGCTTCGCTGAATTATTGGGCCCCGACGGTCAGATGTCAAGGGTACTTGTGGCCACGTCCAGATTCTCACTGGTTCCCGGGCCCGGAGTCATTCGCTTTGCGAGCAGAACCCAGGGAAGGTCCGTCTGAATGGAAACCTTGATCTACGCTCGCTCAGGTTGCCCGGAGCCGATCCGAAGCCATGCGGTCTGGACGGCGAACGCCACCCATCCAGTCCAATGCGTCGTAAGGCGGGAATAAATGCTTGCCATCTGGATTGGCCGAAGTTGCGGTTGGACCAGAGCCCCGGCCCGGGGGACCAGTTACACATCTGTCTCGATCCAGGAGTCTCCGGCTTGAAGCCAGTTTAACCTCTTCTTCCAATAGGCAAGCGCGATAGGAAGGTCACCGCAGACCTTACCTTTTTGCCACGCGAGTGCCTGCTTCGCCGTTTGTGCATTCACGATGGATTCCAACAGCTTTGGCAGATCCTTCACCGCAGTTTCCTGGCCATATGTGGACAGGATGAGTTGAGCCATAACGGCCTGCGCCACCAGCAGGCGCGCCAAAACGGGCCTGCCGACGGGGGAGAATCCGGTGAACAGCGTGAGTGTCTCCTGCACGCTCTCGTCATTCGGCGAATCCACCAGATACGCCTCAAATTCGCCAAAAGTTTTTACACGCGCGCGATGGTCGGCGTCAACCACGATCAGCGCGTCACAGATGTTCTCCAGATCTCCTAGAACCAGACCCTGCCGCATGTAGGCTGCTGAGTCCTTCGATTTCAGTTCCGCCCATTGTTCGTTGTTTGGGTCATAGTGCAATTGAGGATCTATCTCAGCGATGTCAAAGTCATCCGTAAATGATCGGGAGTACAGCTTGAGCAACTGGTATCGGATCCGGATAGTCTCGTCCACGCGCATGTCCACAAACGTCATTTGCCTCTGCATGAGCCGAAGAAACACGGCCGGACCGATGACCTTGTAGACTGTGGAATTTAAATAATATCCTTTGCTGTGAAGCCAATCGACCAACTGGTTATCCCTCGACGTGCGTGCGAGACTTCGAACCCGGTAGTGCGCCTCCTCCAGTGCCTCATAAAGCTGAAAGAGCAATGGCTCGATTACTTCATACAGACGTTTTCGCGCATCGTATTCATAGTCCCTTCGCGCGTTGCGCTCCGCGGCTATTTGGGCAAGATTCGCATTTTCCGCAGCAAGCTCCTTGCTTAACCTGGCTTTCTGCTCTTCGAGTTGCTTTGCGGCGATCCGTGAACTCCGGGCTGTGATCCACGAAATGAAGGCCGACAGCAATGCTGCTGCGACGGAAGCCCCCGCCGCGATGGTCGCGATAACGATTTTCGTATCCGACGTAATGAAACTCATGGTCGGAAATATATATGAGCGTTGTGAAAAAATGACAGCACCCAACTGCGAAGCCCCAAAACGAATAATTTCGCATCGCTTCGAGCACGCAGCACTTTGTCTTATCGAAGCTTGGCTCGACGACAATGCGCTCCACCGGGTCAAAGGGCGCCGGTCGAGGCATTTGGATCAATGTCTCTCAGTGCGTCTGAAACCTCAATGCGAGACCCGCCCCGGCCCTATGAAATGCTACTTCGTCCGTGCTGTCGGTCCGTGAACGATTGCGATCCGACTGTCATGGGTAGGCGCGGCAGGATTCGAACCTGCGACCTTCACTGTGTGAAGGTGTGCGGCAATCTGTAAATAACAGACGGCACAGTACTTAGCAGTTGGCAGAGTCGGCAAAAACGGCACAATTGGCGCTATTTGCTGCCAAAATGCTGCCAAATTTACCCGAGCGGGCCAACTGGCTGATCGTGTGGGATCAGCCCGGCAACTTCCAGCATTTCGTTCAATCTCTCACCTCGGCAAGGGACAAGCAAAGACGGGGGAGACCAGCTCAACAGGGCTGGGAACAGATGCCGCCAAGTCTCCGAGCTGAGAGTCCGTGACGCTGCATCGGCACGCAAAACCTTGGTCCTTGAATTCATTCGACCTGGACATTTCCAATAATGTGCTATACATTGGACCATATAAGGCCATAAGGCTTTATGTATGGAGCCTTATCAATGAAATCGAATGTGTCAGATGTTCTGCCCCCCGCCGTCAAGCGGTCGCTGACCAAATTCGGCAGCGACCTGGCAACCGCGCGGCGCAAACGTGGGCTCACAGTCCTTGCCGTCGCCGAGCGCATGGGTGTTGCCAAGAATACTTTCCTCCGCGCCGAGAAGGGCGACCCCAAAGTCGGCCTTGGCGTGTATGCGATGGCGCTTTTCGTCTTGGGCTTTGGCGAGCCTCTTGGCGCTCTTATCGACGTGAGCCGCGACGATACCGGCCTTCTGCTCGATGAAGAACGTTTGCCCAAGCGCGTGCGCATGAAGAAAGCACGGGTACCGCAATCATGAAGCGGAGTATCGACGTGATGTTGGGCGATGGTGTTGAGGTCGGCACGCTGCGCTACGACCTGCAAGGCCGTCGCGAAAGCGCCGCTTTCGAGTATGGCTCGGGCTGGCTCGGCGCCCCCGCGCGTTTCACTCTGGGGCCGACGCTTCCGCTC